>JAODNB010000124.1 GCA_025464795.1 Frankiales bacterium | reverse complement strand
AGATTGTCGGGGTCATCACCGACCTCATCGCCGCTCACAAGGCCGAAGGCAGCCCTGGTGGCCGGGACGAGCTCCTGACCAGGCTCGCCGAGACCGGCGGGGTATACGTGCCCCGGTTCTACGACGTGAGCTTCCTGGACAACGGGCAGCTGGCGGCCATCACGCCCGACCGGCCCCGGATCCCGGCGCGCGTCAGCAAGCACACGGTGATGGATCTGGACTCCTGGCCGTACCCGAAGACCCCGCTGGTGCCGATGGCCGAGTCCGTCCACGAGCGCATGTCGGTGGAGATCTTCCGCGGCTGCACCCGGGGCTGCCGCTTCTGCCAGGCCGGCATGATCACGCGCCCCGTCCGGGAGCGGAGCATCACGGGCATCGGCGAGATGGTCCAGGCAGGGCTCAAGGCAACCGGGTACGAAGAGGTCGGGCTCCTGTCGTTGAGCAGTGCTGACCACTCCGAGATCGCCGACATCTCCAAGGGGCTCGCGGACCGCTACGAGGGGACGCAGACCAGCCTCAGCCTGCCTTCCACGAGGGTCGACGCCTTCAACATCGACCTCGCCCAGGAGCTCTCGAGGAACGGCCGCAGGTCCGGCCTGACCTTCGCCCCTGAGGGTGGCTCCGAGCGGCTGCGCAAGGTCATCAACAAGATGGTCAGCAAGGAAGACCTGGTCAACACCGTCACCGCTGCCTACGGCGCCGGCTGGCGTCAGGTGAAGCTCTACTTCATGGTCGGTCTGCCCACCGAGACCGACGAGGACGTGCTCGAGATCGCCGAGATGGCAAGGGATGTCATCCGTGCCGGCCGGCAGGTCACTGGGACCCGTGACGTGAAGTGCACCGTCTCCATCGGGGGATTCGTGCCGAAGGCGCACACCCCGTTCCAGTGGGCCAGCCAGGCAGACCCCGAGACGATCGATCGTCGGCTGCGGATGCTGCGCGATGCCATCCGCGACGACAAGAGCACCGCCAAGGCGATCGGCTACCGCTACCACGACGGCAAGCCCGGCCAGGTCGAAGGCCTGCTCAGCCGGGGAGACCGTCGGATCGGCAAGGTCATCGAGCAGGTGTGGCGCAACGGCGGGATCATGGACGGCTGGAGCGAGCACTTCTCCTACGACCGCTGGATGCAGGCCTGCCAGACGACCGGCATCGATGTCGACTGGTACACCACCCGCGAGCGGACCGAGCTGGAGGTCCTGCCCTGGGACCACCTCGACTCGGGGCTCGACAAGGACTGGCTCTGGAGCGACTGGCAGGAAGCCCTGGCTGAGCAGGACCTCGACGACTGCCGGTGGATCCCGTGCTTCGACTGCGGCGTCTGTCCGCAGATGGGCACCGAGATCCAGGTCGGACCCACCGGCAAGAAGCTCCTTCCTCTCAGCGTGGTCTGATCCGCTCGAGCCCGGCCGACGAAGGCCTGAGGTGAGACGACCGACAGACCTGCTCAGCGCTGCCCTGATGCACGCGACGGCCCGCTACACCGTCCGCTACGGAGCCGGCCTGGACTTCGCCGGCCGCGACCTGCGGCCCGCGAGGCTGACCGTCGCCACCCGGCACGGGAAGGTTCCGGTGCACGTGTACGGCAAGGACGGGCTGCCGGTGTACGTCCACCTGCACGGCGGCGCCTGGATGATGCGCTTCCCGCAGATGGACGACTGGTGGTGCCGCTACCTCGCGGCCGAGGCCGGCGTGCAGGTGCTGAACGTCGACTTCCGCACCGCTCCCTACGTGACCTATCCCGTCAGCCACGAACAGGCGTTCGACGTGGCCGTGGCTCGGCGGGCGGCCGTCATCGGCGGCTTCTCGTCCGGGGGCGGGATGGCGGCCGCGGTGGCCCTGATGGCCAGGGACACCGGCGCCCTCGACCTCACGCTCCAGGTCCTGGGGGTCCCGGCCCTCGACATGGCGACCGAGAAGCCGCCGTCGCACGGGATGATCTCCGGCGAGCTGCGGGCGCTGGTCCGGCGCGTGTACTTCCCCGACGTCGTACGCCGCTCGGAGCCCTACGCCTCGCCGGTCCTGGCCGAGGACCTGTCGGGCCTGCCGCCGGCGGTCGTGCTCACCGCGGAGCGGGACTCGCTGAGACCGGACGGCGACCGCTACGCCGAGCGGCTGCGGGAGGCGGGGGTCGAGGTGCTGCACGACGTCACGCCCGGCGCCGACCACTACTTCCTGACGCAGGACCAGCCACGGGCACGGCACACGATGGCCCTGGTCGCCGCGGAGGTCCGCCGCCGCACGAGCTGAGCGCCGGTAGCCTCAGGCGACCGTGTCCAACAAGCCCCCCGGCGAACCGCCGCCCCCTGCCGTCCAGCGGCTGCGCCTGCGCTACACCAAGCGCGGGCGGCTGCGCTTCACCAGCCACCGCGACATCGCCCGGGTCTTCGAACGCGCGCTGCGCCGGGCCGAGGTCCCGATGGCCTACAGCGCCGGGTTCAGCCCGCACCCCAAGGTGAGCTGGGTCGGGGCCGCAGCCACCGGAGTCGCCAGCGAGGCGGAGTACGTCGAGATCAGTCTCGCGGTGCGGACCGACCCCGAGCAGGTCCGGGTGTCGCTGGACGCGAGCCTGCCGGACGGGATCGACCTGCTGGAGGCCGTCGAGGCCGAAGCAGGCACCAGCCTGCCGGACCGCGTGCAGGCCAGTCGGTGGGTGATCGAGCTGGGCTCCGTGGAGCTGGCGGACCTGGAGCGAGCCGTGGCCGCCTTCTGCGCGGCCGACTCGGTCGAGGTCGAGCGGATGACCAAGAACGGGCGCCGCGTGTTCGACACCCGCAGCGCTGTGGTGTCGATGACGACCGCTCCGGGCGACGACTGTGCGATACTCCACATGGTCGTGCAGCACGTGACGCCTGCCGTACGACCCGACGACGTCCTCTCCGGACTCCGTTTCGTGAGCGACCTCGTGACGCCCGTGCCGCCCTCGGCGACCAGGCTCGCGCAGGGCCCGCTCACGGCAGAAGGAGAGGTCGGCGACCCGCTCGCACCCGACCGCACAGCCGGGGCAACGCGACAGGCAGCCGAAGCCGCCGAACACCAGACTTGAAGACCCACGCCGGCCGACCCGGTCGGCGAGGGGACGACCCGAGAACCCACTGACCTTCGCGGCAGCGTCACGCGAGCGGTCGGACCGGAGCCCTGTGCTCGACAACGAGCCGAACGACACCCCCACCTCTGAGACCCAGGCAGAGGACGTACAGCCGCCCAAGAAGGCCCCTCGCCGGCGGGCCACCAAGGCCGCCGCCGCGCCCAGCCCCGAGCTCGAAGCGCCCGCCGACCCCGAGGCCCCTGCCGAGGAGCCCAAGAAGGCTGCCAGGAAGGCACCGGCCAAGAAGGCCGCGCCCCGCAAGAAGGCGGCTCCGAAGGCGGAGCCCGAGACGCCCATCACCTCCGAAGAGGAGGAGGCCGCCGTCGAGGAGCCGGTCGACGAGCCGGTCGACGAGCCCGTGAAGGCCGTGCGGAAGGGCCGCGCGCCCGCCGTGGTCGTCACCTTCCAGGCGCCCGACGTCGCCCCGGCGCCCGCCCGCAAGGCCAAGGCCGAGCCGGCCGTCAGCGCAGACGTCGACGAGGACGCACCCGCCCCCCGCCAGCGCCGCCGTGCCGGCACGTCCGGTGTGCTGACTCCCGGTGAGACTTCCGAGGAGACCGCGGCGCCTGCCGACGAGGCCAGCGAGGACGCTGAGGACAGCGACGACGGCACCGGTGCCGGCCCGCGCCGACGTCGCCGTGGGCGCCGTGGCCGCGGCGGAGCCCGCCCGCAGGGTGACGCCGACGAGACCGGCGAGGACGCCACGGAGGCGACCGACGAGGACGACGAAGACGACGAGGAGGGCGGCAGCAGCGCAGCCGGCACCCGTCGTCGCCGTCGCCGTCGCCGCTCCGGAGGGGGCAGCGGGGGAGCCGAGGGTGACGGCGACGATGACGTCCCCACGGTCGTCCACGTCCGCGAGCCGGGAAGCCGTGAGCCCAGGGAGCCCCGCGAGGGCGGCCAGCAGCGCCAGCGCCAGCGCACGCCCCGTGACGGTGGTGGAGCGGCTGACGAGGACGGCGTGCGCGGCATCGCTGGCTCGACCCGGATGGCCGCCAAGCGCGTCCGTCGCCAGGAGGGCCGAGACTCCGGTCGCAAGCGCGCCCCGATCCTGACCGAGGCCGAGTTCCTGGCTCGCCGCGAGGCCGTCGACCGCCAGATGGTCGTCCGCCAGAAGGGCGACCGCACCCAGATCGCAGTGCTCGAGGACGGCATCCTCGTCGAGCACTACGTCACCAAGGCTTCAGCCAGCTCGTACGCCGGCAACGTCTACCTCGGCCGCGTGCAGAACGTGCTGCCCTCCATGGAGGCGGCGTTCGTCGACATCGGCAAGGGCCGCAACGCGGTCCTGTACGCCGGCGAGGTCAACTGGGACGGCGTGGGCAACGGCCAGCGCAAGATCGAGCAGGTCCTGAAGTCCGGCCAGGAGGTCCTGGTCCAGGTCAGCAAGGACCCGATCGGCCACAAGGGCGCTCGCCTCACCTCGCAGATCAACCTGCCGGGCCGCTACCTGGTCTACGTCCCCGACTCGAACATGACCGGGATCAGCCGCAAGCTGCCCGAGAACGAGCGCACCCGCCTGAAGAACATCCTCAAGAACGTCGTGCCCGAGACGGCCGGCGTCATCATCCGCACCGCCGCGGAGGGGGTGTCGGAGGAGGAGATCGCCAAGGACGTCCGC
>JAODNB010000209.1 GCA_025464795.1 Frankiales bacterium | reverse complement strand
GGCGTAGGAGAGGTCGTCGCCCCTCGCGACCGGGGTGTGCTCCAGGACGAGGACGTGCGGGAAGCGGTCCTGCAGACGGGCCATCGGCTCGTGCGGGCGCGCGTCGTCGGTGAGGACCACCCGCAGCCAGTCGTCCTCGTGGCCGGCGGGGCCCGCCAGCACCTCCTCGAGGGTGCCGGTGATCGTGGCGAGCCGGCGCGGCACCGGGGCGGGCACCAGCTCGGCCGTGACGGCGCCGGCCGCGTCCAGGTCGACCAGCCACGAGCCCTTGGTGTGGCCGGCCTCGGAGAAGGAGTAGGCCAGCGGCGACCCGCTGTAGCGCAGGGCCTCGGTGACGACCTGCGCGCCGTGCAGGTGCCCCAGAGCGCCGTAGGCGAACCCGTCGAACAACGAGACGGGCACCCGCGAGACCCCGCCGACGGTGATGTCCCGCTCGCTCTCGGACGGCAGACCGCCGGCCACCCAGCAGTGCGCGAGCACGACGGAGACCGGCGGCGCCACCTCGCGGACCCTCGCCAGCGCGGCCTCCAGGACACCGGCGTGCGAGGAGCATCCGACGGAGGCCGGCTCGACGTAGGGGACCGCGTAGAACGGCACCTCGTCGATCACGACCGGGACGTGAGCGGTCTCGAACGCGGTCCGCAGGAAGACCCCGGACGCGTCGATCAGCTCGGCCCCGAAGCCGAGCCGCCGGGCGGAGTCGTGGTTGCCGCTGATGACGACCACGCGGGCGCCGGCGGCACGCAGCCGCGCGAAGGCCGACGAGCACAGCTCCACGGCCTCCAACGGGGGCACCGCCCGGTCGTAGACGTCACCGGAGACCAGCACGACGTCCACCCGCTCCGACCCGACCACGGACACGAGGTGGTCGACGAACGCCTCCTGCGCCGACCGGAGCGACGCCCGGTGCAAGGACCGGCCCAGGTGCCAGTCGGAGGTGTGCAGCAGACGCATGAGCCGACCGTAGGCGCGGGGTGCGACAGGACGCCGGACCCACGCCGGTGCCTGTGGATGTGCTCTGGTGGAGCGCCGTCGAACGTGGCGGAGGCGGGGAGATTTGAACTCCCGATGGGCTTGAGACCCAAACCGCATTAGCAGTGCGGCGCCATAGACCGGGCTAGGCGACACCTCCATCGGAGGGCCCGAGGACCCGCCGAGGGATGAGCATAGCGGGACCTCGACGGCGAGATGACGCCCGGCGAACGAGCCCGTACAGTTTGTTCATGCTGAATGAGACAACGACCGATGTCATCGTTGTGGGCAGTGGCTTCGGCGGCTCGGTGACGGCGCTGCGGCTGGCGGAGAAGGGCTACCGGGTCACCGTGCTCGAAGCGGGGAGGCGCTTCACGGAGGAGACGCTCCCCAAGAGCTCCTGGGACCTTCGGGCGTTCCTGTGGATGCCCAAGCTCGGGCTCACCGGCATGCAGCGGATCACTGTGCTCAAGGACGTCGTCATCCTGTCCGGAGCAGGGGTAGGAGGCGGTTCTCTCGTCTACGCCAACACCCTCTACACCCCGCCCCCCGCGTTCTTCCAGGACGCTCAGTGGGCGCACATCACCGACTGGCAGGCCGAGCTCGCACCCCACTACGAGCAGGCCCAGCGGATGCTCGGGGTCACGGAGAACCCGACGACCACGCCCTCAGACGTCGTCATGCAGAAGGTGGCCGCCGACATGGGCGTCGGGCACACCTACCACCCGACTCCGGTCGGGGTGTACTTCGGCAAGCCGGGCGTCGAGGTCGAGGACCCGTACTTCGGGGGCGCAGGGCCCAAGCGGACGGGCTGCATCGAGTGCGGCAACTGCATGATCGGCTGCCGCTTCGGGGCGAAGAACCGGCTCGACACCAACTACCTGTACCTGGCTGAGGCCAAGGGCGCAAAGGTCGAGCCCCTCACGACCGTCACGGCCGTGAAGCCCGAGGCCGACGGCTGGGTCGTCGAGACGGTACCCACCGGCAAGCGCGGACCCGTCACGCAGCGCCGCTGCAAGGAGGTCGTGCTCGCCGCGGGAACCCTTGGCACGCAAGGGATCCTGCACGAGATGAAGGACACCGGCGTGCTCCCGAAGATCAGCGACCGGCTCGGTCAGGTGACGCGGACCAACTCCGAGGCCCTGCTCGGCGCACAGGCCCCGAGCGTGCCGACGACGCCCTTCAACCAAGGCGTCGCCATCACGTCGAGCTTCCACCCGGACGAGGTCACCCACGTCGAGCCGGTGAGGTACGGCAAGGGCTCGAACGCGATGGGCCTGCTGAGCACGATCCTCGTCGACGGCGGGGGCAAGGTGCCGCGCCCGCTGCGCTTCCTGCTGCAGGCGCTGCGCCACCCGTACGTCTTCGCGCGCTCCCTCAGCGTCCGGAACTGGTCGGAGAAGACCATCATCGTCCTGGTGATGCAGACCCTGGACAACTCGATCTCGGTACGAAGGACCAAGCGCGGCAAGCTCACGTCCGGCCCCGGCCACGGCGCGGCGAACCCGACGTGGATCCCCGTGGCGCACGACGCCACCCGGCGCATCGCCGAGGAGATCGACGGCTTCCCCGGCGGGACGGTGGGCGACATCGCCAACATCCCGATGACGGCGCACATCATCGGCGGCTGCGTCATCTCGAACGACGCGACCGGCGGTGTTCTCGACCCCTACCACCGCGTGCACCACTACCCGACCCTGCACGTGGTCGACGGAGCGGCGATCAGCGCGAACCTCGGCGTCAACCCGTCGCTCACGATCACGGCGCAGGCCGAGCGCGCCATGTCGCTGTGGCCCAACAAGGGCGACGCCGACCCTCGTCCCGCGCAGGGAGAGGCCTACGCGACCGTCGCCCCGGTGGCGCCGCGCTCTCCTGCCGTTCCTGCCGGGGCGCCGGGAGCACTGGTCAGGCGCTGATGCTGTCCTCGTCCGCCAGCTCCGAGGTCTCGATGGTGCGCGGGGAGACGACAGCCGGAGCGCGATCCGGCAGCTCTGCCCCGACCAGCACCCCGGGTGGCCGCAGCCCGCACAGGTAGAGCGGCACCAGGACGACGGCTGCTCCGCCGATCGCGTCCACCAGGTAGTGGTTGGCAGTAGCGACCACGACGACGGTCGTGGCGAGCGGGTACAGCCACGCGAGGTGGCGCCACGCGCTTCGGAAGCTGACCACGACTGCGGCTGCGCACCACAGGGCCCAGCCGACGTGCAGGCTCGGCATCGCGGCCAGGTCGTTGATGAAGCCCTCCACGCCGTGGCCCGACGCCCAGAAGACGGGGTGGACGAGGACGGTGTCCTCAGCGCCCGGCAGGGCGAAGCGCGGCGGCGCCAGGGGCCAGGTGGCGTAGACCACGAGCGCGATCGCCGTGGCGATCACGAGCGCGCTGCGGAGCTGGCCGTAGGCGTAGGACCGACGCCTCCACACCCAGGCCAGGACCAGGGGCGTGACGATGAAGTGCAAGGTCGCGTAGTAGTAGGCCGACGCGATGCCCAGGTCGTAGTGGTGGGTGAGGAACTCGTTGGCCCCGAGCTCGTGGAACAGCCCGAAGGCCCGCTCGATGCCGATCACGTCAGAGGCGTGCTCCAGGGACTCCGGCAGGCGGTGCGGGGAGACGACCCGGATGACCGAGTAGAGCGCGTAGCCGATGCCGATGGACAGGACCTCGACCGTCCACGGCAACCGCCGCCAGGAGAACCTGTTCACCCTGCGGCACCTCCCACCCTCCGACGGATCGGGGGAACCGTCAGGTGACATACAGAAAACCACATGCTTGCGGCTCACAACCAGCGCATTCTCGCGCTTATTCCACGACGAGCCGGGCGATGACCGCGTCGTGATCGCTGCCGGGCAGATCGTGCACGTTTGTCGATCGCACCGAGAAGTGCCGATCGACCAGCACGTGGTCGAGGTGCAGCAGGAACGGCCACCCGTTGGGTGACCACGTGCCGTGCAGTCCGGAGCCGGCCACCTCGGAGGCATCGCGGAACTGAGTCCCGAGCAACCGGCGGAAGACCGTGTTGTCGTTCGTCGCGTTGAAGTCGCCCGCCAGCAGGGTCGGCATCGTGGGGTCGAGGTCCCTCGCTTGGGCACGCAGTGCCGCGTTGTCCGCCCGGTAGAGCGCACCGTCCGTCGGGGGGAAGGGGTGCACGACGCGCACGACCACCTGTCGGGTGCCCGTCTTGATGACGGCACCGGGCGACTGGAAGCGCAGCCGGTAGGGGGGCAGCCGGTCGAGGGGGTAGCGCGACCACAACCCGGAGCCGTCAGCGGCTCGGAAGGGAGCCAGCTCGTGGTACGGCAGCAGGTCGTCCAGACCTGCCGCGTGCAAGCGCTCCACGGCAGCCGGCGTCAGCTCCTCGGTGGCGAGCACGTCCACCTGGTTGTGCCGGACCAGGTTCACCACCGCTGAGGGGTCGGCCTCACCGAACCTCAGGTTGGCGGTCATCACCGTCAGCGCCTCACCGCGCTGCACCCGGTCCCCGACGTAGAGCGGCACGACCCAGAAGGCGTCCAGCACCAGCAGCCCCGCGGTGACGAGCGCGATCCGGCGCCGTCGCAGCAGGACCTGCGCCAGCGCGAGGACGACCAGCGGCACCACGGCCAGGGGCACGACGACGTCGAGGCCCACCAGCAGCGATCGTCCGGAATCGCCCACCAGCCGGATGAGCGTCGGGACCCCGAGCACCGCGGTGGCCAGTCCCAGTGCCCAGGTGAGGAGTCGCTGCACCCGGTGATCCTGGCACCCTCGAGAAGGGTGGGGTGTTCCGCCACTCCACTGCCATCTCGCCCGCTGAGGTCGTGATCGTCTGCTTCGGGTACGACGACCGCGGTCCGCTGCCGCTGTCGGCCGAGCAGCGCGAGCGGCTCCAGCAGCACCTGCTTCTCTGACTAGAACGCGTTACAGTTTGGCCCGTGGATACCAGGCCGGGCATCGACCCGTTCGTCTGGCGGCTCGGGACCGTCACCGTCC
>JAODNB010000202.1 GCA_025464795.1 Frankiales bacterium | reverse complement strand
CGTACTCCTCGCTCGTCGCCGAGGCGGCGCCGGGGCTGCGCTGGACCGTCACCACCGACGAGCTCGAGACCCTGTACGGCGACGCCGACGCCGCGCCGGTCCGCGAGCCGGAGCCGCTGCTGCCGGCCGGGATCCTGTTCACGTCCGGCACGACGTCGAAGCCGAAGGCGGTCGTGCACACGCACGCGAACGCCATCTGGGCCGGCCGCATCGGGCCGCGCAACATCGACCTCAACGGCGACGACATCTACCTCATCTACCTGCCGTTCTTCCACGTGAACGCGCAGAGCTGGTCGATGTGGGCGGCGCTCGGGGTCGGTGCCACCGTCGTGCTGACGCCGAAGTGGTCGACATCGAACTTCTGGCCGGTCGTCACCAAGCACCAGGTCACGCACATCTCGCTGATGCCGTTCGTGTTCAGCGCCTTCAACGACGCCCCCGCTTCGCACTCCCTGCGCGCGGGGGTGTTCGGCCTGATCCTCCCCGAGGTCGATGCCTGGCTCGGGATCCGCGTGTACGCCTGCTACGGCATGACGGAGACCGTCACTCACGCCATCACCGGGCGCCCTCAGGAGGGCTGGCCGCGCTCGTCGATGGGTCACCCGACGCCGGGGTACGAGATGCTCGTCGTCGACCAGGAGACCCTCGAGCCGGTGGGGCTCGGCGAGACCGGTGAGCTCTGGATGCGCGGCACCCGTGGCATCCAGCTGTTCCTCGAGTACTTCGACAACGAGGAGGCCAACGCCAAGGCGTTCACCGCGGACGGCTGGTTCCGGACCGGCGACATGGTGAAGGTGATCGAGGGCGGCAACGTCATCTACACCGACCGTGACAAGGACCTGCTCAAGGTCGGTGGTGAGAACGTGAGCGCTCGTGAGGTCGAGGACGTCTGCCGCACGGTGCCCGGCATCGCCGACGTCGCTGTCGTCGCGAAGACGCACGAGTGGCTCTCCATGGTCCCCGTCGCCTTCGTGATCCCCGCGCCCGGTGCACCGGAGGACCTCGGCGCACAGGTCATCGCGGCGTGCGCCGCCTCGCTGGCTGACTTCAAGGTGCCGCGGGCCGTCTACCTCGTCGACGACTTCCCGCGGGCCACTCTTGAGAAGGTCGCCAAGAACGTGCTGCGGGAGATGGCTGACGCGGAGCCTGCGGTCTAGGGTTGGCCGGTGCCCAGCGCCGTGATCTACGTCAAGGACCTCGCGTCGATGCACGCCTTCTACGAGCGCGTGGCCAAGCTGCCCACCGTCGAGGTGACCGCCGAGTACGTCGAGATGGCGGAGCTCCTG
Organism: Frankiales bacterium; assembly: GCA_025464795.1. Classification (GTDB taxonomy): domain Bacteria; phylum Actinomycetota; class Actinomycetes; order Mycobacteriales; family SCTD01; genus RYN-111. The sequence goes on along the minus strand of JAODNB010000202.1, from coordinate 3,553 downwards.
CTCGTGGCCATGCCTTCGGACATCGCTGACACCTTTGAGATCGCCGACCCTCCGGTTCGCCGTGAGGACGCGGCAGTGAAGCTGGTGTTCGACGTCCCCGTGCTGGCCGCTGCTCGGGTCCGCGCCTCTCAGCTCGGTGGCGTCGTGGACCCGCCGGACAGCGAGTGGGAGTTCGGCGACTACAAGGTCTGCGACGGCCACGACCCCGAGGGCAACCCCTTCCAGCTGCGCGAACCCGCCTGACCCTCCCGGGTCAGGGCTGGGTGACGCGCTTCGGGGCACGTCCTGGCGGCTGGGTGGGCCGAGGCAGCAGCGGCCGGACCCGCGCCACGGGCCGGGTCGCTGCCTGGCCGTCCAGCAGCTCGACCTCCGCACCGTTCACGAAGACGACCGTGTTGCTCCCCTCGGCGACGAGCGTCACCTCGCGGTGGTCGACGCCGACGTGCAGCAGGGAGCCCTGCCAGCGGACGTGGAAGCCGAGCTTGTCGATCCCTTGCGGGAGCACGGGTCGCAGGTGGAGCCGTCCGTCGAGCACGCGCATCCCGCCGAACCCCTCGACCAGGGCCGTCCAGGCACCTGCGAGAGAGGCCATGTGCAGACCGTCCGCACTGTTGTGGTGCAGGTCGTGGAGGTCGATCAGCGCTGCCTCCATCGCGTAGTCGTGAGCGAGCTCGAGATGCCCGACCTCGGCGCACATCACAGCCTGCGTGCAGGCGGACAAGGACGAGTCCCGCACAGTCCGGGGCTCGTAGTAGTCCACGTTGCGCGCCTTCTCCTCCGCGGTGAAGGACTCCCCGCACCAGTGCATCGCGAGGACGAGGTCGACCTGCTTGAGGACCTGGCTGCGGTAGAGCGAGAAGTAGGGCGAGTGCAGGAACAGGGGGTACTGCGCATCGGTGAAGTCCCAGTCGCGGTAGCGCGTGAAGCCCATCGCCTGCTCGTGGACCTGAAGCTCCTTGTCGTAGGGGACGTGCACCGACTCCGCCGCGGACCGCCAGGCCTGTAGCTCGTCCGTGCTCACCTGCAGCTCGTGAGCCCGGGCAGGGTGCCGGTCGCAGGCAGCGACGGCAGCGCGGAGGTTCCGCGCAGCCATGAGGTTCGTGAAGACGTTGTCATCGGCCACGGCGGAGTACTCATCGGGTCCGGTCACCCCGTCGAGGTGCCAGGCGCCGTGGCGGTCGTGGTGCCCCAGCCCGATCCACAGCCGGGCCGTCTCGACCAGCAGCTCCACGCCGATGTCGCGGTCGAACGCCTCGTCCTGCGCTGCCCACCGGTAGCGCTCGACGGCGTAGGCGATGTCGGCGTTGACGTGGAAGGCGGCTGTGCCCGCAGGCCAGTAGGCCGAGCACTCGTCGCCGTCGATGGTCCGCCAGGGAAACGATGCTCCCGGGAGTCCCAGGGCCGCAGCTCGGAGCCGGGCACGCGGCAGGGTCGAGTGCCGCCACAGCAGGGCATCGCGGGCTGCAGAGGGCTGGGTGAACGTGAGGGTGCTGAGCACGTAGCCCTCCGTGTCCCAGAAGGCGTGGCCGTCGTACCCGGGACCGGTGAGGCCCTTGGCGCTGATGGCGCGCTGCTCGGCGCGGGCGCCGGACTGCAGGACGTGGAACAGGCCGAAGCGGACCGCCTGCTGGATGACCGGGTCGCCCTCGACCTGGACGTCGGCACCGCGCCAGAAGTCGTCCAGGTAGGTCCGCTGCTGCTGGGCCAGCCCGTCCCACCCGGCGGTACGGGCCCCGGTGAGCGCCCCCGAGACCTGGTCCAGGATGGCCGGCTCGGAGCGCACCGCGGACCAGCCGTAGGCGATCAGCTTGCGCAGGCGCAGGGTCTCGTTCTGCTGCAGCACGGTCGCGAACGTCGTGCGGGCCCAGTCCGGGTTGGTGTCCTGCTCCGTCACGACCTCGCCCGGCGCCTCGCAGTGGTGGTCCATCCCCGCTCCGAGGAGCAACCCCGACTGCCGGGTCCGGTGCAGCAGGATGGCTCCGGTGCGCTGCTCGTCCTGCTGCACCGGCACCAGGGGACTGGTCAGAGCCGCGGACACCCGGGGGTCCTTCGAGGCCGACGGCTGCGCCTCGTTGGCGACGAGCTGGGACTGCACGATGATGCGGGTGTCGTCCTGCAGCGCCTCGACCTCGTACGAGATGGCCGCGACAGCACGATGGGTGAGGGAGACGAGCCGCCTCGAGACGACCCGCACGCTCTTGCCCGCGGGTGAGGTCCAGGTGAGCGACCTGGTCAACGTGCCGGCCCGGAGGTCGAGCAAGCGCTCGTGGTCGGAGAGCATCCCGTAGCGCACGTCGAGCGGCTCGTCGTCCACGAAGAGCCGGATGAGCTTGCCGTTCGTCACGTCGACGACGCTCTGACCCGCTTCGGGGTAGCCGTAGCCCGCCTCGGCGTAGGGCAGCTCGCGCTGCTCGAAGAAGCCCGCGAGGTAGCTGCCGGGGATGCCGTGCGGATCCCCTTCGTCGAGGTTGCCGCGCAGGCCGATGTGCCCGTTGGACAGGGCGAACAGCGACTCGGTCTGCGCGATGAGCGAGAGGTCGAGGGCCGTCTCGCGCAGGACCCACGGCTCGACGGGGAAGCGGACGTCTTCGATCACAGCAGCTCGGCCAGGTCGGTGACCACGACGTGGGCGCCGTGCTTCAGGAGCTCTGCGCCGTGCCCGACGCGGTCGACGCCGACGACATGGCCGAAGGCCCCAGCCCTGCCTGCCTCGACGCCGGCGAGCGCGTCCTCGAACACGGCGCACTGCTCCGGCTCCATGCCCAGCAGCCGGGCTCCCTCGAGGAACGTGTCCGGGGCGGGCTTGCCCTTGAGGTCGTGCCGACCGGCGACGACCTGCTCGATGAGCACCCCCAGCCCTGTGACCTCGAGGACGGTGGGGGTGTTCGCGCTGCTCGACACCACCGCCCGCCGGACGCCCGCATCGGCGCACGCTTGCAGGTAGCGACGACTGCCCTCGTACACCTTCACCCCGTCGCGGCGCAGGGTGGCGAGCACGACCTCGTTCTTCTTCGCGGCGATCCCGGGTGCGAGGTCCAGCGACATGCCGCGGCTCTGCAGCATCGATCGGGTGCCGTCCTCGCGGGTCTTGCCGTCGACGTAGGTCTCGTAGTCCTCGTGCGTGAAGGGCTGGTCGAGCACCTCGTCGAACACCTGCTTCCAGGCCGCCTCATGGACCGAGGCGGTGTCGGTCAGCACTCCGTCGAGGTCGAACAGGCAGGCAACAACGCCATCGGGCAGACCCAGCATGATCTCCACCTTCCCTGAACCAGGGGTTCTACGCGACCGCAAGCCCCAGCGCCGCACGTGGACCGTGCTCGCGCAGGTCCTCCAGCGCAGCATGGACGCGGTCGAGGAACGCAGGCGTTGCGGCGAGGTCCCCGAACAGGTCCTCGGACGCCAGCATCTCTGCCGGGGTCTGACCCGTCCACCACTGGTCCACCACCTGGCGGCCGAGGCCCCTCTCCGACTGCACCTCGAGCCAGCGCAGCCAGCTGGCGACCACGGTGGCTGACAGCGCGAACGAGCGTCCGTGCGAGAGGTTGTCGCGGAT
>JAODNB010000160.1 GCA_025464795.1 Frankiales bacterium | reverse complement strand
GGCAGTCCTCCCGATCGAGGACTTCAAGAAGGTCAAGACGGCGCACGGCGTGACCCTCAACGACGTCGTGCTCGCGGTCGTCGCCGGCGCGATGAACGAGTGGTTCGCGCGGCACGGCGAGACGGTCGACGGCTCGCTCCTGGCCGGGGTGCCTGTCGGGACCGACTCCACGAAGGACGTGATCCGGCTCACCGGGAACCGGGTCTCCAACCTGTTCACGTCGCTGCACACCGACATCGCTGACCCGATCGAGCGCCTCAAGGCCATCTCGGCGACGACGTCGGAGGCCAAGCAGATCCAGCACAAGCTGGGCCTGGACATGCTGGAGAGCTGGTGGCAGTTCGCGCCGCCGGCACCGTTCAACGGCTTCATGCGGGCGTACTCGCACCTGCGGGCCGCGAACCTGCACGCGGCGCCGTTCAACCTCGTGGTCTCCAACGTGCCCGGGCCGCCGGTGCCGATCCACATCGCCGGAGCGCGCCTGGACCAGCTCTTCAGCGTCGGCCCCATCCTGCAGGGCATCGGGTTGAACATCACGGTCTGGTCCTACCTCGACACGATGAGCTTCTCGGCGCTCTCGTGCCCCGACAACCTCCCCGACGTCGAGGTCCTGCTCGCAGGTCTCGAGAGCTCGCTGGCCGAGCTCCTCGCGCTGTCGTGAGGACCGGAACGTCCTAGCCACTGGGACAACCCCTTGCCCTTCGACAGATCGGGTGCGAGACGCTGCTTGCTCTGTAACCTGTTCTCGTTCGGCTGGTCCAAGGACAGCGACCCACTGGAGGAACTGCCCTGTGAGCACGAGGACCGCTGTACGCCGGCACGTCGGCCCCCTGCTGCGCAAGCTGGTCACCGCCCCCAGCGTGCCGACCGTCCCCGAGGGGCAGATGGTCGAGCTACCGGGGCGCGGGAAGACCTTCGTGGTCGACGTGCCCGGCCCTGAGGGGGCCCCGACCGTGATGCTGCTGCACGCGCTCGGGTGCACCGCCTACCTCAGCTGGTACCCGGTCCTCGCGGAGCTCGCGAAGCACTACCGCGTCATCACCTTCGACCAGCGCTGGCACGGCCGCGGCATCCGCTCACCGAGGTTCTCCTTCGAGGACTGCGCCGACGACGCCGTCGCGCTCATGGACGTCCTGGGCATCGACGCCGTCATCCCGGTCGGCTACTCCATGGGCGGCGCGATCGCCCAGCTCATGTGGAAGCAGCACCCGACCCGCGTGGAGGGCCTCGTGCTGGCAGCGACGGCCCGCAACTTCCAGGGCGCTCGCCGCGAGCGCTTCTTCTTCCCGGTCATGACGGTCGCGATGAAGCCGCTGCTGCCCGTCGTCCGGACGCGGGGCGAGCGGGTGCACGCGACGCTCCCCGAGCTGCCCGGCTTCGACTCGAGCGGCTCCGGGTGGGGCCTCATCGAGTTCCGCAGCACCAGCGCGTGGAACCTGCCGGCTGTCCTCGAGCAGCTGGGCCGCTTCAACTCCCGCGACTGGATCAGCGGCGTCGACGTTCCCACTGCGGTGATAGTCACCCTCAAGGACCACACCATCCCGCAGCGCCGTCAGCGCAAGCTCGCCGCCTCCATCCCGAACGCGACGGTCGTCGAGCTGGACGGGGGGCATGCGTCCCTCGTGCTGAAGGCGAACGTCTTCGGGCCCGCGCTGCTCGAGGCCCTGAGCGCCGTCACCACGCCGAACCGGGCCAAGAAGATCGGCTGACCCCTTTTGCTTTCGTGAGATTTCGTCTAACTTGCGACTGTGTCTCAGATCACGGCTGTGGATGTCGGCCTCCGCGAGCGCAAGCGACAGGCGACCCACGCCCGCATCGCCGACGAGGCCGCTCGGCTGGCGGCCAAGAAGGGCGTCGCGGCGACCACGATCGACGAGATCGCTGCAGCGGCGCAGGTCGGTCGCGCCACCTTCTTCCGGTACTTCGACGCCAAGGAGGTCGCCGTCGCCGAGGGCTTCAGCGTCCCGTGGCTGCAGCTGCTGATCGACAACCTCGACGCCCAGCCCGTGCACCTGGACGCCATGACTGCCGTCGTGGAGACCTTCCGCGGCTTCGCGCCCGTGCTCGACGACGCGGGAGCGCAGCTCGTCCTCCAGCAGGCCAAGATGGCCGTCGCCTCGCCGGCGCTCCAGGCCTGGACCCTGCACGTGTACGTCCGCTTCGAGCAGGCGATCGCGGCCTCCGTCGCAGCCCGGTTCGACGACCTCGCGCCGGACGACCCCCGTCCGCAGCTCGTCGGTGCCCTGACGATGTCCGCCGTCCGCATCTGCCTCGACACCTGGCTGGCCTCCGACGGCAGCAAGGACCTGCCCAGCCTGCTCCAGTGCGCCCTCGGATCGGTCGCCTTCACCGCCACGGGGGCCCCGCGATGACGGACCACCAGATCGCGTACGACCTGGCGACCAGCGCCGGTGAGCTGCTGCTCGAGCTCCGCAAGAGCGGTCTCGAGGGCAAGGAGCTCAAGGACACCGGCGACCGCGAGTCGCACGTCCACCTCATGGCCGAGCTCGCCCGACGCGCTCCGGACGACGGCGTGCTGTCCGAGGAGGGCGCTGCGGATCCCGCGCGGCTCGCGATGAGCAGGGTCTGGATCGTCGACCCGGTGGACGGCACCCGCGAGTACTCCGAGCCGCCGAGGGAGGACTGGGCCGTGCACGTCGCCCTGTGCACCGATGGGCAGGCCACCGTCGGTGCCGTCGCCCTCCCGGCCCGCGGCATCACCCTCGCCACCGGTCGGGAGCTCCCGAAGCTCACGTCGTTCATCGGGCGGCCCCGTCTCGCGGTCAGTCGCACCCGGCCCACCGAGCACTCGACGGTCCTCGCGCAGCACCTCGGTGGCGAGCTCGTCGCGATGGGCTCTGCTGGGGCCAAGGCGATGGCCGTCGTCCTCGGAGAGGTCGAGATCTACGCCCACGCAGGCGGTCAGTACGAGTGGGACAGCGCCGCTCCGGTGGCCGTCGCCGCCGCTGCGGGACTGCACGTGTCCCGCCTGGACGGGTCCCCGCTGATCTACAACCGCGAGAACCCGTACCTTCCAGACCTGCTCATCTGCCGACCCCAGTTCGCGCAGACCGCCATCGACATCTGTGCCGGAGTCCCGTCATGACCACGCTCACCCACCTGCAGCGACTCGAAGCGGAGTCGATCAGCATCCTGCGCGACGCCGTCTCGGAGTCGCAGAAGCCGGTGATGCTCTACAGCATCGGCAAGGACAGCGCCGTCATGCTGCACCTGGCCAAGAAGGCCTTCTTCCCAGGCAAGCTGCCGTTCCCGCTGCTGCACGTCGACACGACCTGGAAGTTCCAGGACATGTACCGGCTGCGGGACAAGACAGCCGCCGAGCTCGGGGCCGACCTCATCGTGCACAAGAACCCCGAGGCGGTGCGGCTGGGCATCAACCCGTTCGACCACGGGTCCGCGATGCACACCGACATCTGGAAGACCGAGGGCCTGAAGCAGGCGCTGGACGCCGGCGGGTTCGACCTGGCCTTCGGAGGTGCCCGCCGGGACGAGGAGAAGTCCCGCGCCAAGGAGCGCATCTTCAGCGTCCGCACCAAGGAGCACCGCTGGGACCCCAAGCAGCAGCGGCCCGAGCTGTGGCGCCTCTACAACGCCCGGGTGCAGCAGGGCGAGAGCGTCCGCTGCTTCCCGCTGAGCAACTGGACCGAGCTCGACGTCTGGCAGTACATCAGCCAGCAGGACATCGAGATCGTTCCCCTCTACCTCGCCGCCGAGCGCCCGGTCGTGGACCGGGACGGCACGCTGATCATGGTCGACGACGACCGGTTCCGGCTCCGCGAGGGCGAGGTGCCGATGACCAAGAAGGTCCGCTTCCGCACGCTCGGCTGCTACCCGCTGAGCGGCGCCATCGAGTCCGAGGCCGACACCCTCCCGGCCATCATCCAGGAGATGCTCCTGGCCACCACGTCCGAGCGGCAGGGTCGCCTGATCGACCACGACAGCAAGGCCTCGATGGAGAAGAAGAAGCAGGAGGGGTACTTCTGATGTCCGCTTCCCCAGGCGCCTACCGAGACGCCTCGAGTGACCTGATCGCCTCGGACATCGAGGCCTACCTGCACGAGCACGAGCACAAGAGCCTGCTGCGCTTCATCACGTGTGGGTCCGTCGACGACGGCAAGTCCACGCTGATCGGCCGGTTGCTGTACGAGTCGCAGATGGTCTTCGAGGACCAGCTCGCGGCACTGCACCACGACTCGAAGACGAGCGGCACGCAGGGCGGCGAGCTCGACCTCGCGCTGCTGGTCGACGGCCTCGCCGCCGAGCGCGAGCAGGGCATCACGATCGACGTGGCCTACCGCTTCTTCTCCACCGAGAAGCGGAAGTTCATCGTCGCCGACACCCCGGGCCACGAGCAGTACACCCGCAACATGGTCACCGGCGCGTCCACCGCTGACCTCGCGATCATCCTCATCGACGCCCGCCGCGGCGTGCTCACGCAGACCCGTCGGCACAGCTTCCTGGTGTCGCTGCTGGGGATCCGCAAGGTCGTGCTCGCGGTGAACAAGATCGACGCCGTCGACTACTCGCAGGAGGTCGTGGAGACGATCGACAAGGAGTACCGCGAGTTCGCCGCGGGCATCGGGCTGACCGACATCGTCACGATCCCGACCTCCGCCCTCAAGGGCGACAACGTCCTCGTACGCAGCGAGAACACCCCCTGGTACGAAGGGCCGACCCTGCTCGGCCACCTCGAGGCGGTGCCCAACTCGGAGGAGACGCAGCACGGTCCGTTCCGGATGCCGGTCCAGTGGGTCAGCCGCCCGGACCTCGACTTCCGCGGCTTCGCCGGCCAGATCGCCGGCGGTTCCGTCCGGCCCGGTGACTCGGTCCGTGTGCTGCCCAGCGGTCGGGTGAGCACCGTCGCGCGAATCGTCACGATGGACGGGGACCTCGAGCAGGCCCAGGCCCCGCAGTCCATCACCCTCACCCTGACCGACGAGGTCGACGTCAGCCGCGGAGACGTCCTCGCCGCCGCAGACGACTCCCCCGAGGTCGCCGACGTCTTCGAGGCGACCGTCATCTGGATGGGCGAGACCGAGCTCGCGACCGGCCGCCCGTACCTGCTCAAGATCGGTGCCCGCACCGTCACCGCGACGGTGAGCAAGCCCGACCACAAGGTCGACGTCAACACGATGGAGCACCTGCCGGCGGACACCCTGGGGCTGAACGAGATCGGCGTCTGCACGATCCGCCTCGACCGGCCCGTGCCGTTCGACGCCTACGCGGTCAACCGTGACATGGGCGGCTTCATCCTCGTCGACCGGCTGACCAACAACACCGTGGGCGCGGGCCTGCTCCGCAAGGCCCTGCGCGGGTCGGACAACGTGCACTGGCAGGCCACCGACGTCGGCAAGGCGGCGCACATCGCGATGAAGGGCCAGAAGCCCTGCGTGGTGTGGTTCACCGGCGTCCCCAGCAGCGGCAAGTCCACCATCGCGAACCTCGTCGAGAAGCAGCTGTTCGCGCAGGGCAAGCACACCTACCTGCTCGACGGCGACAACCTTCGGCACGGCTTGAACAAGGACCTCGGGTTCAGCCCCGAGGACCGGATGGAGAACATCCGCCGGGTCGGCGAGGTCGCCCGCCTGATGGTCGACGCCGGTCTGATCGTGCTCGTCACCCTCGTCTCCCCCTACAGGGCAGAGCGTGACGCCGTCCGTGCCCGGATGGAGGACGGCGAGTTCTTCGAGGTCTTCGTCGACGCGCCGCTGTCCGTCGTGCAGGAACGCGACCCCAAGGGCCTCTACCGCAAGGCGTCCGCCGGAGAGGCCACCAACGTCACCGGCATCGACTCTCCTTACGAAGCTCCGGAGAACCCCGAGCTCCGGCTCCCCACCGCTGAGATGTCCGCAGAAGAGGCTTCTGCGAACGTCCTCGGCTTGCTTGCAGAAGCAGGCATCCTGAACCCGTGACGTAGTCGCAACACCGTAGGTACGTTCGACAAAGATCACTCCAGGAAGGCCCACCTGTGAACCGTCGTTCCCCGCTCGTCGCCGTGAGCGTCCTCAGCGTCACGGCCCTGCTGACCCTCACGGGGTGCGGTGCACGCGTCAACGACAGCCTGCGCCAGCAGGCTGCGGACCAGGCTCTCGGCAGGAACGGCGGGTCCACCGGCTCGCAGGCGGGTGGCAGCGCCGGTGGTGACACCTCAGGTGGCACGACCGGTGGCTCGAGCGGCGGCGTCTCCCCGGCCACGACCGGCGGCAGCACGGGTGGTGCGACAGGCGGCACCACGGGGGGTGCGACCGGCGGCACCAGAGGAGGCACCGCAGGCGGCACGAAGGGCGGGACCACGGGCGGCACAAGTGGCGGCACGACCGGCGGCGGCAACAACGGCGGCGCGACCGACGTCGGCGTGACGGCCACCAGCATCACGGTCGGCAACGTGGCGGACGCCTCAGGTCCGGTTCCCGGCCTGTTCAAGGGGGCCTTCACCGGCACCCAGGCCTACTTCAACATGATCAACAGCCAAGGTGGTGTGAACGGCCGGCAGCTGAAGGTCGACTTCGGCGACGGGCAGCTCAACTGCAGCGCCAACCAGTCCGCGACGCAGGCTCGCGTGGGCAAGGTGTTCGCGTTCGTCGGCAACTTCTCCCTGTACGACAGCTGTGGGGCTCCCGTGCTCGCGCAGCACCAGGAGGTGCCGAACGTCTCGAACTACCTCAGCGACGACGTCGGCAAGCAGAAGTCCGACTTCGCCACCGCGCCGGTGGGCCACGGCTGGCGCACCGGGCCGCTCGCCTACTACGCCAAGACCTACCCCAACGAGTGGAAGCACGTCGGCGCCATCTACGCCGGGGTCGGCAGCGGTCCGACCCTGTGGGCCAACACCAAGAAGGCGATCGCGAACTCCGGTGGCCACGTCGATCACGACGAGAGCTACGGCGCCACGGACACCAACTTCACCGGTGCCGTGATCCGCATGCAGCAGAGCGGCGTGAAGATGATCTACGTCAACACGACGGATGGTTCCCGCACTGCCTACCTCGTCAACGCGATCCGCCAGCAGAACCTCAACTGGCCGATCATCTTCGGCGCCACCGCGTACGCGACCGGTTTCCTGCAGCAGTCGGGCGACCGGGCCAACGGTGTTCTCAACGACCAGCAGTTCGCCCAGTTCTTCAACGCCGACGACGCCGCCAAGATCCCGACCGTCGCGGCGTTCCAGAAGTGGATGAAGTTCACCGACAAGGACCAGCCGCTCGACATCTTCGGGGCCTACGGCTGGACCTCGGCTGGCCTGTTCGTCGACGCGCTGAAGAAGGCCGGTCCGAAGGCGACCCGCAAGAGCCTGCTGGCCGCCCTCGCCACCTTCACGAACTACGACTCCTACGGGATGTTCGCCTCAGCCAACCCGGCAGGCAAGAAGCCTGCCGTCTGCTGGATCCTGAACAAGGTCGTCGGCGGCAAGTTCGTCCGTCAGGCCCCCTCGCCAGCTGTCGGCTTCTACTGCACCGGCGCCTCGTTCTTCACGGCGAGCTGACCCGTGGAGCAGTTCCTGCAGCTCACCGTCGTCGGTCTGATCATCGGCTGCGTCTACGCGCTGTCCGCGACCGGCCTCGTCGTCACCTACACGACGTCGGGCATCTTCAACTTCGCCCACGGTGCTGTCGGGATGCTCGGCGCCTTCACCTACTGGCAGCTGACGGTCGGTTGGGGGTGGCCGACGCTGCTGGCCCTGGTCGTCGTGCTCGGCATCCTCGCGCCGCTGTTCGGCGCGGTGATCGAACGAGCCCTCATCCGGCCGCTGCACGGGGCGTCGGTCGACATCACCCTGGTCATCACCCTGGGGCTGCTGCTGTTCCTGCTCGGTGCGGCCAACTACATCTGGAACCCAGTACGCAACCGGGTGCTGCCTGAGCTGCTCCACCAGTTCAAGCCGGTCGACATCGGCGGCGTCAACCTGACCTGGGGGCAGCTGCTGATCGTGTTCGCGGCGCTGGCGGTGGCGCTCGCGCTGCGCTTCCTGTTCAACAGCACCCGCATCGGCATCGCGATGCGTGGCGTCGTCGACGACCCGGACCTCGTCGCGATGACCGGTGCCTCTCCGGCTCGGGTGCAGCAGCTGTCGTGGGCGATCGGCGCGTCCCTCGCGGCGCTGGCCGGCATCCTCGTCACGCCGAGCGTCGGCCTCACCCAGGTGCCGCTGACGCTGCTCGTCATCAACGGCTACGCGGCGGCACTCTTCGGCCGGCTGAAGAGCCTCCCGCGGACGGCCGTGGGCGCACTCATCCTGGGCCTGATCGTCAACTACTACCCGGTCTACGTCTCGCCCCACCTGCCCAAGTCGTGGCAGGAGACCGGCACCCAGCTGACCGGGGCCGTT
>JAODNB010000146.1 GCA_025464795.1 Frankiales bacterium | reverse complement strand
TCCGGAGCGAGTACACCGGCGACGAGGTCAGCGGCCTCAGTGGCGAGCAGGCCCTCCGGGTCCAGTGGTCGGGGGCGATCCACTACGACGTGCGCTACCGGGACAAGCCGTATGCCTTCTCGTACTCTCTGAGGATCGCCTACGTCTTCAGCCCCGACCCGGTCGACCGAGCAGGCCTGACCCTCCAGGTGACGGTCCCGCGGGCGTTCCACATCGCGCCGGCGCAGACATCGTGCCTGGCGAAGGGGATCGTGCTGCCGGTCGCCGGCGCCATCCGCGCCGTCGACGACTCCGAGGGTCCGTGGCCGGCAGCGGTCAGAGGTCCAGCCTGTCCCGTCTAGTCCGGCCGCTTCACGAGGTACGGCGTCAGCGCCCGGTAGCCGCGGACCGACCGCTTGTGCAGCGCTCGAGCCTCCCAGCCCTCGGGGAGCGCTTCGGCTGCGAGCTTGTCGACGAGCAGGCTGCCCGGCCGGGCCTCGTCCGCCAGCCGGCTGGCGATGTTGACCGGCTCGCCGAACACGTCCCCGAGCCGCACGAGCACCGGCCCCAGGGCCACGCCCGCCCTGACGGAGGGGAGGTCCGGTGACGCCTCGTGCGCATCGATCGTGTCGAGCCCCACGAGGACCGCGTCGCTCACGGAGTCGGTGGTGAACAGGACGCCGTCACCGAGCGTCTTCACGATCCGGCCGCCGACGGCGGTCACCCGCAGGGACACGTCTCGCTCGAACCGCTCGAGGGTCCGTTCCAGCTGCGTGGAGTCCCAGCTGCGGCTGGACCGGGTGAAGTTCACCAGGTCGATGAACCCGATCGCGAGCACCGGCATGCCGTGCTCGGTCACGGTCACCACCGACCGCCGGACCGCGGCGGCGAACTGGCGCCGCCAGACGAACAGCATGAGCTCCTCGAGCTTCGGCAGCACGTCGGACGCTGAGGTCGCCGCAGCCGTGATGGCCTCGTCCACCGTCATGCCGCCAGACAGGCCCCGGAAGACGTCCAGCTGCGCCTCCGCCAGCTTGGCCAGCCCCTGCCCCATCGCGCGCGCCATGACCAGCAGGGTGTCCGCGTCGATGACCCCCAGGTCGAGCAGCGACCGCGCCGTCTCGAGCGCTTGGACGTCGGCAGCGGTGAAGGCCTTCTGACCGTAGGGGAGCTCGGCGAAGCCCATCGCTGCCCAGACCGCGCTGGCCATGTCGGCAGGCACGTCGGCAAGCCGCTCGACGTCCTCCCGGGTCAGCTCGACCGGCTCACCGAGGAGCAGGGTCTCGAGGTCGTCCACGCCTGCAGACTGCCAGATGCGTCGGCACCTGTGCGGGCGTACCGTCCCAGGCATGACCCGGCGGCAGCAGGCGTACTTCGCCTTTCGCGGAAGCTCTGCGGGCATCTTCCTGCTCTCCGCGACAGTGCTGCCCAGGGGCGCCCCCGCTGTCATCGGATGCGTCGTCGCCGGTCTCGGTGGCCTTCTGACCTGCCTCGGCGTCAACGCCGGGGGCCCGGGTGAGCGCGCGGGCGCCCATGCGCAGTCCCAGCGCTACGAGGAGGTCCGTGCCCCGCAGGGCGACTGGCCGCCGTTCGACCCCGCGACCGACATCGAGGGCGAGGTCGTCCGCTAGCTGTCCTTGCCGGCCTGCTCGACGAGCTCGTACAAGGTCCGCTGGGTCTGCTCGACCCTGGGCACCTCGGTGAGCTGGACCTGGCCGCGCTCCCCGGCCGACTCGACGAGCAGCGTGCCGCAGCCGAGCATCCGTTCGAGCAGGTTGTGCGTGAACGTCACGTCGTTCACGCGGTTCAGCGGGATGTCGCGTCCGGTGCGGCTGAGGATCCCGGTGCGGACCACGACCCGCTTGTTGGTGATGACGAACAGCGTGGTCCGCCAGCGCAGGAAAGGCACGAGAGCCAGACCCAGCACCAGCAGGACGGCGACGGCGCTGAGGATCTCGCGCCCAAGGCTGTCGTCGATGACGCTGAACAGGAAACCGGCGACACCGGCGACGACGAGGAGCTCCACGATCGGCAGCACGAGCGTCTTCCAGTGCGGATGCGTCTCGAGCACGATCGTCTCGTCCTCGGACAGCAGCTTGCTCGGGTAGCCCACGACGGGACTATCTCAGATGGACCACGTCTCCAGCGGCAAAAGCGACGCCGTTGATCACCAGCCGCCCCTGGTCGTCCACGGCCTCAGCGACGCCCTCGACCGCTTCGTTACCCGGCAGCTCCAGCCGCACGGTCCGGCCGAGCGTCCCGCACAGGGCCCGGTACGCCGCGACGTCCCGATCGCCCAGTGCGCCGTTGAGGGCTCGCAGGATCGCCTTGAGCAGGGTCTGGCGATCCGTGGCTGCGGCACCCTCGAGGGCGAGGGAGGTGGCCGAGTCGTGCGGCAGCTCATCGGCTCGGGTCGTGACGTTGAGGCCGATGCCGAGAACGACCGCGCCGTCCACCGCCTCCGCCAGCAGACCCGCCACCTTCTTGCCGCCGATGAGCACGTCGTTGGGCCACTTCAACGAGGCGTCGACCTCGGCGTGGTCGCGGAGGGCCTGCGCCACGGCGAGGCCACCGAACAGGGGGACCCAGCCCAGCGCACCGGAGGGTCGGAGCAGCACCGAGAACGTCAGCCCCGCGCGCGGCGGTGAGAGCCAGCTCCGGTCCAGCCGCCCGCGCCCCGCGGTCTGCTCCTCCGCCACCACGACCAGGCCGTGCGTCTCCCCGGCCCTTGCTCGCTCGGCCACGAGGGCGTTCGTCGACCCGGCGGAGGCCAGCACCTCCACCCGGAAGCCGTCCGCACCGAGCGCGCGGGACAGGGCAGAACCGTCCAGCGGCGGACGGGCGAGGTCTCCGTACATGCCTGCATTCAACCCCTTCTCCAGCGATCGATACCCTCCAGCACGTGACTGCTGAGCCCGTGGCCCCCACTCCTGACCTCCACACGACCGCCGGCAAGCTCGACGAGCTGCGCCGGCGCGTGGACGCATCGCTGCACCCAGGTACGGAGGCGGCGCTCGAGAAGCGGCACGCCAAGGGCCAGAAGACGGCCCGCGAGCGCATCGACCAGTTCCTGGACCCCGGCAGCTTCACCGAGACCGACGCGCTCGCGCGGCACCGGGCCCGCGACTTCGGGCTCGAGAAGAACCGGCCCATCGGCGACGGCGTGGTCACCGGCTACGGCACGGTCGACGGCCGCCCGGTCTGCATCTTCAGCCAGGACGCGATGGTGTTCGGCGGTGCCCTCGGCGAGGTGTACGGCGAGAAGATCGTGAAGGTCATGGACCTCGCGCTGAAGATGGGCTGCCCCGTGGTCGGGATCAACGAGGGCTCGGGCGCGCGCATCCAGGAAGGCATCATGGGGCTCGCCCTCTACGGCGACATCTTCTACCGGAACGTGATGGCCTCAGGCGTCGTCCCGCAGATCTCGCTGATCCTCGGCAACTGCGCAGGCGGCCACGTCTACTCGCCCGCCCTCACCGACTTCAACCTCATGGTCGACGGCGCCAGCGCCATGATGATCACCGGCCCCGACGTCATCAAGACCGTCACCGGCGAGGACATCAGCATCGAGGACCTCGGCGGTGCTCGGGCGCACAACAGCAAGAGCGGCGTCGCGCACTTCATGAGCCAGGACGAGGACGAGGCGATCGAGGTCGCCAAGGCCCTGCTGTCCTACCTGCCGTCCAACAACCTCTCCGAGCCGCCGGTCTTCGACGGGCCGGACGCGCTGGAGGAGGAGCCCCTCACCGAGCTCAACACCTTCATCCCCGACAGCAACAACGCCCCCTACGACATGCACACCGTGATCGAGGCCGTCCTCGACGACGGTGACTTCCTCGAGGTGCAGCAGCTCTGGGCGCCAAACATCGTCGTGGGCTTCGGCCGCATCGAGGGCCGCTCTGTCGGCGTCGTCGGCAACAACCCGATGCAGTTCGCCGGCTGCCTCGACATCGACGCCGCGGAGAAGGCCTCCCGCTTCGTCCGCACCTGCGACGCCTTCAACGTCCCGGTCGTGACGTTCGTCGACGTCCCCGGCTACCTCCCCGGGGTGAGCCAGGAGCACGCCGGCATCATCCGCCGAGGCGCGAAGCTGCTCTACGCCTACTCCGAGGCGACCGTGCCGCTGGTGACGGTCATCACCCGCAAGGCGTACGGCGGCGCCTACGTCGTCATGGGGTCCAAGCACCTCGGCGCCGACATCAACCTCGCCTGGCCGACGGCGCAGGTCGCCGTCGTCGGTGCGCAAGGCGCCGTCAACATCGTGCGTCGCAAGGAGATCGCCGCGGCTGCGGACCCCGATGCCGCCCGCGCCGAGTTCATGACGGAGTACGAGGACACGTTCGCCAACCCCTACATCGCTGCGGAGCGCGGCTTCGTGGACGCCGTCATCGAGCCGGCGGCGACCCGCCTGGAGATCGCGAAGGCG
Organism: Frankiales bacterium; assembly: GCA_025464795.1. GTDB lineage: Bacteria > Actinomycetota > Actinomycetes > Mycobacteriales > SCTD01 > RYN-111. The sequence goes on along the minus strand of JAODNB010000146.1, from coordinate 23,248 downwards.
CTCCGGCTGCTCGCGACCAAGAGGGCGTCCAACCCGCCGCGCAAGCACGGGAACATCCCGCTGTGACCACGCTCAGGCTGGTGCGCGGCAACCCGACGCCTGAGGAGCTGGCGGCGGTCGTGGCACTGCTCGCTGCCCGCTCCGGGGGTGGCGCTCCCGCTCCGACCGAGGAGCCCCCGTCGCTGTGGGCCCGTCCGCAGCTGCGCCTGACGCTCCATCCCGGACCCGGCGCCTGGCGCGCCTCGGGCCTGCGCCAGTAGCCACCCAACCGGCGTCGTGCACGCCGATAGTCTTCGCCTGCCAGATCTGATGAGGGAGTCCCCGAGTGCGCAAGGTCCTGATCGCCAACCGCGGCGAGATCGCCGTCCGCGTCGCCCGTGCCTGCAAGGACGCCGGGCTCACGTCCGTGGCCGTCTACGCCGAGCCGGACCTGGATGCGCTCCACGTGCGGGTGGCTGACGAGGCGTACGCCCTGGGGGGCACGACGCCCGGCGACTCCTACCTGCGGATCGACAAGGTCATCGCCGCCCTCAAGGAGTCCGGCGCGGACGCCGTCCACCCCGGGTACGGGTTCCTGTCCGAGAACGCCGAGTTCGCCCAGGCCGTCCTCGACGCCGGTGCGACCTGGATCGGTCCGTCCCCCGACGCCATCGCCGCGCTCGGTGACAAGACCACCGCGCGCCACATCGCGCTGAAGATTGGGGCGCCCCTCGTGCCGGGCACCGCAGACCCCGTCAAGGGCGTCGACGAGGTGCTGGCGTTCGTCGAGGAGCACGGCCTGCCCGTCGCCATCAAGGCCGCCTTCGGCGGTGGCGGTCGCGGCTTGAAGATCGCCCGCACCAAGGAGGAGATCCCGGAGCTGTACGAGTCCGCCGTCCGCGAGGCGGTGGCTGCCTTCGGGCGCGGCGAGTGCTTCGTCGAGCGCTACCTCGACAAGCCGCGGCACGTCGAGACCCAGGTCCTTGCCGACTCGCACGGGAACGTCGTCGTCGTCAGCACCCGTGACTGCTCCCTCCAGCGCCGCTACCAGAAGGTCGTCGAGGAGGCACCTGCCCCGTTCCTCACCGAGGAGCAGACGGCCCAGCTCTACAAGGCGTCCAAGGACATCATCCGCGAGGCGAACTACGTCGGCGCCGGGACCTGCGAGTTCCTCGTCGGGGCGGACGGCCTCATCTCCTTCCTCGAAGTCAACACCCGCCTGCAGGTGGAGCACCCCGTGAGCGAGGAGGTCACCGGTGTGGACCTCGTCCGCGAGCAGTTCCGCATCGCGGACGGCCTCGAGCTCACCTTCACCGACCCGGTCGCGCGCGGGCACTCGTTCGAGTTCCGCATCAACGGCGAGGACCCGGGCCGGGGCTTCCTGCCCGCCCCGGGTGCGGTCACGACGTTCATCCCGCCGCTCGGCCCGGGAGTGCGCGTCGACACCGGCATCGAGTCCGGCTCGGTCATCGGTGGGGCCTTCGACTCCCTCCTGGCGAAGCTCATCGTCACCGGTGCGACCCGGCAGGAGGCCCTCGAGCGCTCCGCCAGGGCGCTGTCCGAGCTGACCGTCGACGGCATGGCGACCCTCATCCCCTTCCACCGCAAGGTGGTCGTCGACCCGGCCTTCGCTCCCGCTGACCCGACCGAGCCGTTCACGGTGCACAACCGCTGGATCGAGACCGAGTTCGACAACGACCTCGAGCCGTTCAGCGGTGGAGCCTCTGCGGACGAGGAGCCTGAGCCGCGCGAGACCGTCGTCGTCGAGGTCGGAGGCAAGCGCCTCGAGGTCTCGCTGCCGTCCGGCTTCGGTGGCGGCGGCGGACCTGCGCCGGCCGCCAAGAAGGGCCCCGCGAAGCGCAAGGCCGGTGGCAAGGTCGGCTCGGCGGCGTCCGGGGACTCCCTCACCTCGCCGATGCAGGGAACCATCGTCAAGGTCGCCGTCGAGGACGGCGCTCAGGTCGAGGCAGGCGACCTCATCGTGGTCCTCGAGGCCATGAAGATGGAGCAGCCCCTCAACGCCCACAAGGCGGGCACCGTCAGCGGCCTGTCCGCCGCCGTCGGCGAGGTCGTCACCGCCGGCACCGCCCTCTGCGAGATCAAGGACTAGAGCCGGCCGTCAGCCCTCGTGGAGCATGAGCTGACGGGCGGCTTCGGTCAGCGAGCCCGACAGCGACGGGTAGATCGAGAAGGTGTGCGCGAACTGGTCCACCGTCAGCCCGTGCTGCACCGCAAGGGACACCGACAAGATCAGCTCGGACGCGCGAGGTGCCACGACCACCCCGCCCAGGATCGACCCTGACCCGGGGCGGCAGAACAGCTTCACGAAGCCGTCCGTGATGCCCTGCATCTTCGCGCGCGCGTTCGTGGCCAGCGGGAGCTTGATGGCCGTCGCGGCGATGACGCCGTCATCGACCTGCTTCTGGGTCACGCCGACGGAGGCCACCTCGGGGTCGGTGAAGACGTTGGCAGAGACCGTCCCCAGCCGCAGCGGGGCGACGGCCTCACCGAGGGCGTGCCACATCGCGATCCGTCCCTGCATGGCGGCCACGGAGGCCAGCATCAGCACGCCGGTGACGTCGCCCGCGGCGTACACCCCGTCGGCTGTCGTCCGCGAGACGCGGTCGACCTTGATGAACCCGCCGTCGTCGACCGCCACGCCGGCCTCCTCGAGGCCGAGGCCCGAGGTGTTGGGCACCGAGCCGACCGTCATGAGGCAGTGGGACGCGGTCACGGACGAGCCGTCCACGAGCGTCACGAGCACACCGTCCGTCGTGCGCTCGACTCCCGCGGCGCGACCGCGCAGGACGCGCATCCCGTTGCGCACGAAGACCTGCTGCAGCTGCTCGGCGGCATCGGGGTCCTCCGAGGGCAGCACGCGGTCACGCGAGGACACCAGGGTGACCTGGCAGCCCATGGCGAGGTAGGCAGAGGCGAACTCCGCGCCGGTGACCCCGGAGCCGACGACCACGAGGTGCTCCGGAAGGGAGTTGAGGTCGTAGAGCTGGCGCCAGTCGAGGATGCGCTCGCCGTCGGGCTCGGCCCCGACGACCACCCGGGGGGCTGCACCGGTGGCGAGCAGCACGACCTCTGCGGAGAGCGTCTCCCCGCCCACCTGGACCCGCTTGCCGGGCAGCAGCACCGCCGGCCCGTTGAGGATCGACACTCCTTCACGCACGAGCCGGGCTGCGATGTCGGACGACTGCGCGAGGGCGAGCGCCTTCACCCGGGCGTAGACCTCCTCGACCCGGACCGTCACGCCGCCCTCGCCGTGCACCCCGACGCGGTCGGCGTGCGACAAGGTCGTCATGGCCTCGCTCGTGGCGATCAGCGTCTTGCTCGGGACGCAGTCCGCCAGGACGCACATGCCACCCACCCCGTCGCGGTCGATCAGGGTCACCTCCGCCCCGAGCTGGACAGCGACGAGTGCTGCTTCGTAGCCGGCTGGGCCCCCACCGATGATGGCGATGCGTGTCACACGACCATTGTCCCAGAGGCCTGGCCGGGCAGAAGTAGGGTCTGCGCATGACGCTCTACGCGGCGTACGGCTCGAACCTGGACCCTGCGCAGATGGATGAGCGGTGCCCGCACTCCCCGTCCGCCGGTACCGGCTGGGTCGAGGGCTGGCGACTCACCTTCGGCGGTGAGGACCTGGGCTGGGAGGGGTCGCTGGCCACGATCGTCGAGGCACCCGGTGAGCACGTCTACGTCGGCCTGTACGACGTGCCGGCGCAGGACGAGAAGCTGCTCGACGCCTGGGAGGGAGCCGACAACGGGCTGTACCGCAAGGTCCGCGTGCGGGTCGCGTCGCTGGACGGCGACAAGCTGGCCTGGACCTACATCCTCGACGGCTTCGAGGGCGGCCTGCCCTCGGCCCGCTACCTGGGTGTGCTGGCCGATGCGGCCGAGAGCGCAGGGGCTCCCGACGACTACGTGCGCGAGCTCCGTACCAGGCCCTGCAGGTCTTCCGGCTCCTGAACTGCCTCGGGCGTCTCGGACACGACGACCGCCACCGCGACGACGGTGATGAGCCCACCGACCGCACCCGTCGTCGTGATCTGCTCGCTGCGGAACAGGGCACCGAGCACCACAGCCACCACCGGGTTCACGTAGGCGTAGGTCGCGACCCGACTCACGGGCGCGGTCCCGAGCAGCCAGCTGTACGCGGTGAACGCGACGACCGAGCCGAAGACGACGAGGTAGCCGAGGGCCAGCAACGAGGACGTCGGAGGCAGGTGCGTCGGCAGGGACTCACCCCGTACGAGCCCGGCGACCGCCAGCCCCGCTGCCCCGCCCAGCATCTCCGCGATGGTCGTGACCAGCGGGTCCTGGGGCAGCGCCACTCGCGTCGACAGGACCGATCCGGTCGCCCACGCGAAGCTGCAGCCGAAGACGAGCACCGCCGCGCCGAGGCTGACGCCGGAAGGTCGGGTGCCAGGCAGCAGGAGCACCCCCAGGCCGACGAAGCCGATCGCGATGCCCGTGGCGGTGCGGCGACTCGGTCGGTCCTTCAGGAACAGGCGCAGCAGCACGACGTACAGCGGCACCACCGCGATGATGAGCGCGGTCAGTCCTGATGGCAGGCCGTGCGCCTCCGCGATCGTGACGCCCCCGTTCCCGCAGAGCAGGAGCAGCAGCCCGATGCCGGCTCCGTTGAGCCACGCCCTCATCGGCGCCCGGAACGCTCGCCGCCCTCGCTTGACCGCGACGAAGGCGGCCACCAGTGCCGAGGCCATGACGAACCTGCTCGACGCCGTCAGCAGCGGCGGCAGCCCTTCGACGACGTACGTGATGGCCAAGTAGGTCGAGCCCCAGACGACGTAGACGAGACCAAGTGCGGTCCACGTCTTCCACGGTGCCGGCGCCATGGCCCTCACCCTTTCAGGTCGCGCGAGTGGTTTGCTCTGCGCATGACCGACATGGCAGGGAAGACGTGCATCGTGACCGGAGCGAGTGCCGGGATCGGCTCGGCAACCGCTGTCGGACTGGCGCGGCGGGGCGCCTCCCTGGCCCTGGTGGGCAGGGACTCCGCACGGCTGGAGAAGGTTGCTGCAGAGTGCGCTGCCGCCGGGTCGCCCGCGGTCGGCACGTACGGCGCCGACTTCGCCTCCCTCGACCAGGTGCGCTCGCTGGCGGTCTCACTGCTCGACGACCTTCCGCGCATCGATGTCCTCATCAACAACGCAGCGCTGGTCCTGCAGCACCGCGAGCTGTCCGAGGACGGCTACGAGAAGGTGTTCGCGGTCAACCACCTCGCGCCGTACCTGCTGACCCGGCTCCTCCTGGACCGCCTCGTGACCTCGGCACCGTCGCGCATCGTCAACGTCGCGTCCGATGCGCACACGTTCGGTCCGATGGAGCCCGACGACTACATGAGCACCCGAGCCTTCAAGCCGATGAAGGTCTACGGCCGCAGCAAGCTCGCCAACATCCTGTTCACGGTCGAGCTGGCTGAGCGCCTGAAGGACACCGAGGTCGTCGTGAACTGCCTGCACCCCGGCTTCGTGTCGACGTCGCTCGCGCGCGACAACAAGATCGGGGCGCTGTTCCTCAAGCTGGCGAGGCCGTTCATCAAGAGCCCCGCGGACGGGGCGCAGACCACCCTCCAGCTGGCGTGCGGCCCGGTGTCGACGCGCGGGAAGTACTACTCCGACGGCAAGGTCCACGCGACCAAGGACTACGCGAAGGACCCCGCGATGGCCGCGCGCCTGTGGGACGACAGCGCTCGGCTCGTCGGTCTCGAGTGACCGCCGGTCGGCCGTTCAACGGGCTTCGTTGGGCGCTGGGTGAGACCTTCGGGCTGCACGTCCCGGCTGATGCCGAGGCACTGGTCTTCGGCGGTACGGAGTTCCTCACCGAGGCCTTCCGCGCCTCCGGCGCCTTGCCCGCCGACAACCGTGTCAGTCGCATCGTTGAGTGGCAGGAGTTCCACGGCGGCGGGACCGGCACGAAGATGCTGCTGAAGGTGGCGTACGACAACCCGGGAGCAGGTCTACCTGAGGAGCTGTTCGTCAAGTTCTCGCGCAACTTTGACAACGCGCTCTGGGACAGCGGGCGCCAGCAGATGGTCTCGGAGGTGAGGTTCGCCGTCCTCTCCGCCTCAACGGAGTTTCCCGTCCCGATACCGACCATGCTGTTCGCGGACGTGGAACCGGAGACCCACACGGGGCTGATCATCACCGAGTGCATCCCCTACGGCCGGAAGGGCGTCGAGCCGCACTACCCCAAGTGCATGGACTACGCCGTTCCGGATCAGGTGGGGCACTACAAGGCCATCCTCAGAGGTCTGGCCCGGCTGTCGGGCGCGCACCGGGCCGGCGACCTGCCGCCGGACTTCGACCGCGACTTCCCGTACGACCCGAAGGGAGCCTTCTCGGTGTTCGCGGGCGACGTACCCGAGGCCAAGGTCGTGCAGCGGGCCTCCCGTCTGTTCGCGTTCGTCGACCTCTACCCGCAGCTGTTCCCGGACAACGTCCGCGACCCAGCGTTCCGAAGCACGTTCATGGGTGACATCCCGCACGTGGTCGCCGCCGGGGAGCGCATCAAAGCGGCGCTGCACGCGAACCCCGACCTCATCGCCTTCTCGCACTGGAACGCCAACATCGACAACTGCTGGTTCCAGCAGGGACAGGACGGCCTGCTCGAGGCGGGCTTCCTGGACTGGGCCAACGCCGGGCAGCTCAGCGTGGCGGAGGCCATCACCGGGGCGATCAGCGGGGCTGAGACCTTCGTCTGGGACGACCATCTCGATGAGCTGCTGCTCGTGTTCACCGAGGAGTACGCGGCCTGTGGTGGCCCCGTGCTCGCCCTGGACGAGGTGAGGCTCCACGTCCTTCTGGACGCAGCGTCGGGTCTTGCACAATCGATCGGGGCTCCCCTTGCCCTCTCGCGGGAGATCGCCGACCTCGGTGCTGTCGAGAGCTACCGGGACAGGCGGCTCAGCGATCACGAGAACGCCCGGATCCAGCTGCACATGACGACTCGGCTGCTCAACCTGTGGCAGACGAGAGAGCTGGGCGCGCTGGCCCGCGCACTCGACTGAGCCTCGGTGTCGTCGAGGTGGTGCGTGAGAACCTGTCAGGCATGACGGTCTACACGCACGGGCACCACGAGTCGGTCCTGCGGTCCCACCGCTGGCGCACGCTGGAGAACTCGGCGGCCTACCTGCTCCCCCACCTCACGTCGACCTCGACGGTGCTCGACGTCGGCTGCGGGCCGGGCACGATCACGGCTGACTTCGCCCGGCGGGTCGGTCATGTCACAGCCCTCGAGAGAACGGCTGACGCTCTGGACCTCGCACGCGTCGAGATGAAGGACCTCAGCAACGCCTCCTTCGTGGTCGGGGACGTGCACGCCCTCGACCTTCCCGACGACAGCTTCGACGTGGTCCACGCGCACCAGGTCCTGCAGCACGTCGCCGATCCGGTGCAGGCGCTGCGCGAGATGCGACGGGTCTGCAAGCCCACCGGGCTCGTCGCGGTGCGCGACAGCGACTACCTGGGCTTCGTGTGGTTCCCGCGGCTTCCTGAGCTCGACCGCTGGATGGAGCTCTACCAGGCAGCGGCGATCGGGAACGGCGGGGAACCGCAGGCCGGCCGCCGACTGCTCTCCTGGGCGCGCCGAGCGGGGTTTCGCGAGATCGTCCCGTCCTCGAGCACCTGGTGCTTCGCGACCCCCGAGGACCGCGACTACTGGGGCGGGATGTGGAAGGACCGCATCCTGCAGTCGGCGCTGACGACCCAGCTGCTGAACGACGGGCTGTCCACACCCGCTGAGCTGCAGGGGATCTCAGACGCCTTTGGCGCCTGGGCGGAAGACGAGGACGGTTGGTTCAGCCTGCTCCACGGCGAGGTCCTCGCGCGTCCCTAAAGAGTGGCGCGCACCCTCTCGAGCTGCGCGAGGACCGAGTCAGTCACCTCGTCGACGGGCAGGTCACCGTCCACCTGCAGCAGCTGCTCGCGCTCGCGGTAGTAGTCGAGCAGCGGCCAGGTGCTCTCCTCGTACACGGCGATGCGGTGCTCCACGACCTCACGGGTGTCGTCGGCCCTGCCGCTGGTCTTGCCGCGCTCGACGATGCGGTCGATGAGCGACTCCCGCGCCACCTCCAGGTAGACCGCGACCTGGACCGCGACGCCGAGCGGCTTGGCGATGTCGTAGGCCTCCATCGCCTGGCCGACGTTGCGCGGGAAGCCGTCGAGCACGTAGCCACCGGCCTCTGCCGCAGCGATGACGGGCTCGCGCAGCATGGTGAGGACCAGCTCGTCCGGGACCAGGTCGCCCTTGTTCATGTACTCGCTCGCCGTCTGCCCGAGCTCGGTCCCGCGGGCCACGTGCTCCCGCAGCAGATCACCGCTCGAGATGTGCACGAGGCCGAACCGCTGGGCGATCCGCTCGGCCTGAGTGCCCTTCCCGGCTCCGGGGGCGCCGATCAGCAGCAGTCGCATGCGACCAGCCTCTCACGCGTCGTAGGTGACCCTCACCGCGTCCGTCGTCGCACGTGACTGGCAGGCCAGGCGCCAGCCCTCGTCGAGGTCTTCCTGCTCGAGCACGGAGTTGTTGTCCATCGCCACCTCGCCCTCGGTGATGTGCACGCCGCAGGCACTGCACGCCCCCTCGCGGCACGAGTACGGTGCGTCGAGCCCTTGGTCCAGCAGGAAGTCCAGCAGCTTCATGCTCTTGGGCCAGGCAAGCTCGTGGGTGGCGCCGTCGAGCTCCACCACCAGCCCTGTCGTCGCCTCCCCCTCGATCGGCCCGGTGGACTCCACCTCGGTCCAGGGATCCCCAGCCAGCGACGTGAACCGCTCGACGTGGATGCGGTCACGGGCGACGCCGAGCTCCTTGAGGGCGTCAGCGGCACAGTCCATGAACGGCGCCGGGCCGCAGATGAAGGCCTCGGCATGGGCCCAGGGACGAACGATCTCCTGCAGCGGCTTGAGGGACGGGAGTCCCTGCACGGTCTCGAGCCAGTGCAGCACGACGAGCCGCTCAGGGTGAGCAGCCACCAGGGCGCGAAGCTCGGCGTGGAAGATGACCGACTGCTCGTCGCGGTTCGCGTAGACGAGCAGCATCTTGCCTGTGCCGGAGGCGAGGCACGACTTGATGATGCTCATCACCGGCGTGACGCCGCTGCCGCCGGCGAGCAGGAGCAGGTCGGTGTCGAGGCTCCTCGGCGTGAAGGTCCCCGAGGGCGCCAGCACCTCGATCTCCTGCCCGGCCAGCACGGTGTCGCACACCCAGTTGGAACCTCTGCCGTCACGTACGCGCTTGATGGTGACCTTGAGCTGCTCGTCGACTCCGGGGGCGCTGGACAGCGAGTAGCAGCGCGCCACGACGCCGTCGTCGTGAGGCAGCCGCAAGGTCAGGAACTGACCGGGCTTGTACGACAGCCCTGCCGGGGTCTCGAAGACGAGCGAGTGCGCGTCCCCCGTCTCCTGGATGACCTCGGCAACGGTGAGCCGCAGCTTCTCAGAGGTCACTGGTCTGCACCTCGAGCTCGCCGGCGAGGACGGCGTCGCGGATCGAGTCGGACAGGGCTGGGCAGGAGTCGCCGACGGACAGCTCGGCCCGCAGCGGGCACGCGCTGCTGTCCACGTCCCACTGGATCGAGGTCTGCGCCGCGCTGTTCTTCGACACCTGGACGGCGGTGCCGCAGCGGCTGCAGGTGACCCGGTGCATCAGGCCTCTGCCGCAGCCTTCTTGGCCGCCGCCTTCTCGACGAGCTCCTTCTGCCAGAAGTCGACGGCCTTCGTGGTGTCGATCTCGAACTCGAAGCGCTGCACCATCTCCGGCGCGATGTCCGCCACATCGACGTAGAACTGCTCGTACCAACGACGCAGCTGGTAGACCGGCCCGTCCTCCTCGCACAGCAGGGGGTTGTCGATGCGGGCCTTGTTCTTCCAGATCTTCACATCCTCCATGAAGCCGGACCCGATGCTCGCCAGCATCTTCGTCGCGATCATGTCGTTGGTGGCGTCGTCGAAGTCGGGGTTCTTCTTCATGATCATGCCGTAGTTGAGCATGAAGCTGTTGTTCGTGATCGGGTAGTGGCAGGTGATGAGGATCGTCTCGAACGTCATGTCGCCGTACTTCGTCCAGAGCTTGTCCACCAGGTAGCTCGGCCCCCAGTACGTGGCGTCGGAGACGGTCGGCTGGTCCTCCGCGACACCGATCTCGATGGGCTCACCCGTGGCCGCGAGCTCGTGGGTCGTGCCCGAGAAGTACTGCGTGCAGACATGCCCCTCGAACACGTTCTTGAAGTACGTCGGGAGGCCCTTGTGGATGTAGTAGAAGTGGGCCATGTCGACCATGTTGTCGATGACCTCCCGGCAGTGGGAGGACGGGACGAGGGTCCGGTCCCAGACCCAGTCGGTCCACTCCCCGCTGTCGAACCCCTCGATGGCCGGGATGGTCACGTCCTCCGGCGGCGGGTTGCCCTCCGGGTCGTGCCAGACGAACAGCTGCCCGTCGACGACCAGCGTCTGCCACGCCCGGGTGCGGGCCCGCGGCGGGATCCTGCGGGCGTAGGGGATCTCCTTGCACTTGCCGTCACCGCCCCAGCGCCACGAGTGGAAGGGGCAGGCGACGTTCTCGCCCTGGATCGATCCCTGGGACAGGTCGCCGCCCATGTGCCGGCAGTAGGCATCGAGCACGTTCAGCTCACCGGAAGCGGCCTTCCAGATGACCAGCTTGGTGCCGAAGGCCTCGACGCTGTGCGGCACGCCGTCGTCGTACTCGCGGGTGAGCCCGAGCAGGTGCCAGCCGCGCGCGAACCGCTCGCTCACGGCGCTGGCCTCGATCATGCGGACCTCTGTCATGCAGTTCTCCTCGTCGTGCCCTCTGCGCTGGCATGGAAGCGGGCAACCAGCTCGTCGACGACCCCGACGATCTCCAGCTGCCGTGCGGCGTCGACGTCGGCGAGCGCATAGGCCAGCCGGTCGACGTGGTACTGGTGCACCTTGGCGAGTGCCTTGCGGCCCTTCGCCGTGGTGACGTAGTGCGACAGCCTTCCGTCGGTGTCGCTCTGGTGCCGGACGACGTAGCCGTCGCTCTCGAGCGTCTGCAGGACCCGGCTGGCGGTCGGCTGGCTCACGTCGGCGCTGCTGGCGAGGTCGCTCGCGGAGATCCGGGGCGAGTCCTCGATGAGGCTGAGGAAGCGCAGCCCCGTCTGCGTGATGGCAACGCCGGTCGTCCTGACGGTGTCTGCGTGCACCCTCGCGGAGCCGGACAACCGGTAGAGGTCGTTCAGCGACCGCACGAGCTCGTCCAGGGGCATGCGACGATGCTCACACAGATGCATTCGGTACGCAACTAGTTACCGGTTCCGGGTGGCGCTACCTTGCTCGGCATGACTTCTCGCGCCCTGTGTGCCCTGGCCCTTGTCGTCACGCTCAGCGCGGGCTGCGGAGGTGGGAGCAGCCCCGCGTCCGACAAGGCGCCGAGCAAGGCTGCTGCGACCGCGGCCGCGCCCAAGATCAACCTCGTCAAGGGTGACGTTCCCGCTGACTGGACGAGCACCCCCCACGACGACACCAACACTGCCGACGACAAGCAGATCACCAAGGACGTCGCCACCTGCCTCGGCATCTCCTCGACGACCCTCACGGGGCACGACGTCCTCGACGTCTCGTCGGACGACTTCGCGAAGGGAGCTCCACCGCAGGGGCTGATGGTCAGCTCGTCCGTGGACGTGGTGACGTCCACCAAGGACGCGAAGAACGACCTCAGCCTGTTCGCGCAGAGCAAGACCCCCGGCTGCCTCCAGAGCGTCTTCCAGAAGCTGCTCCAGAAGCAGGTCGCCTCGCAGAAGGGCATCACCCTCGGCGCGCTCACGGTCCGTCGCGCCAACCCTTCGCCGAAGGGCGTCGACGGGGCCTTCGGCTTCGAGATCTCACTCAGCATCCAGGGTCCGGGGATCACGATCCCGGCGCTCATCGAGATCCAGGGCTTCCTGAAGCGGCACACCGAGGTGTCCCTGATGACCACGTCGTTCGGAACGCCGTTCCCGGCCTCGCAGCGCGACGAGCTCTACGCCAAGCTGGTGGACCGGGCGAAGTCCTCAGCGGTCTAGACGAGCTCTAGACAAGCGCAGCGCCCAGCCGGACCAGCTGACGCGACGGACCGCCGAGCAGGGCGTTCGTGCGCATCGTCCAGAGCAGCCTGCGGTGGACGGGATAGGTGACGTCGGCCCCCAGCCCCCCGTGCACGTGCTGCACGACGTGCTGGATCCGCTCGCCCGCGTCGGTCGCCCACCACACGGCGACGTCGACGTCGAGGCGCGCCTGCGTGTGGATCGCCTGACCGACCGTTGCCCGCATCGCCTGCACGTCGCAGTAGCAGTCGGCAAGCTGCTGCTGCGTGGCCTGGAAGGTGGCGAGCGAGCGCCCGAACTGCTCGCGCCCCGTCAGGTGCTGGGCCGCCTCGCGAGTGCCTGCGTCAGCGACCCCGAGCTGGACCGCCGAAAGGGCGATCCGGACGAGGTCCTGGACCCGTTCTGCTGTCACGGCCAACGGCTCCCCGCTCGCAGCCACGACGTCGTACGCCAGCTGGTGCGTCGTGCTCTCGACGGCCGTCGCGTCGATGGATCCGGCCAGGACGACCGACGACCCCTCCACCAGGACCAGGGCGTCGAAGGGACCGGTGACGAGCCCGTCCGACCCGTCGAGGGCCGGCGACACCGACAGCCGGACCGTGCCTGCGCAGACGCCGGGCAGCCACGCCTGCTTCTGCGCGTCCGTCCCGCCCTCGGCGATGAGGAGCGCAGCCACGGCGGTCTCCCACAGCGGCACCATGGCCAGGAAGCGCCCCTGCTGCTCGAGCAGCAAGCACAGCTCGACGAGGCCCAGACCCGCCCCGCCGTACTCCTCCGGAAGGGCGATCCCGACGAGCCCGGACTCGGCGAGCTCCTTCCAAAGCGCGGCGTCCCACCGCTCCGGTGACCGCTCCAGCGACGCGAGCTGGTCGTTGGACGTGCGGGCAGCCAGGATCTCTGCGGCGAGTCCGACGAGAGCCTGCTGGTCCGGGGTCACCGTGCCCCCCTCGGCATTCCCAGACCTGCGACCGCGATGAGGTCGCGGAGCACCTCGTTCACTCCGCCTCCGAAAGTGTTGACGATCGCGCCGCGGGTCAGCGTCTCGACCCGGCCGTCCGCCACGCCGGCGGCACCACGACGGGCGCCGGCGGAGCCGAGCAGGTTGAACAGCGTGCGGCAGACGGCGGCGTGCGTCTCGGTGCCGAAGACCTTGGCGGCAGAAGCGCCCGCGACCTCGACCTCCCCGGTCTCGACGGCTCCTGTCAGCTGCCAGTTCAGCAGCCGCATCGCCTCGACCTGGGCGTACGTCCGCGCGAGGTCTGCCTGGACCCAGGGCTCGCCGGCGATCCCCTCGGACACGCACCAGTCCCGCACGATCTCCCAGAGGGCCTCGGTGCGACCGCTCATGGCAGCGAGCCCGACGCGCTCGTGGTTGAGCTGCGAGGTCAGCAGGCGCCAGCCGGCATCTACCTCGCCGATGATGTTGTCGCGGGGAACCCGCACGTTGTCGTAGTAGGTGGTCGTCGTCGTGTTCCCGCCCACGGTGTGCAGAGGCGTCCAGGTGAAGCCCGGCGCCGACGTCGGGCAGACGATGATCGAGATGCCCTGGTGCTTCGGGACATCCGGGTTCGTCCGGCAGGCCAGCCAGATGTAGTCGGAGTGGCCCGCACCAGAGGTGTAGACCTTGTTGCCGTCGATCACCCACTCGTCGCCGTCGAGGACCGCCTTGGTCCGCAGCGAGGCCAGGTCGGTGCCCGCCTGGGGCTCGGTGTACCCGATCGCCCAGACGTCGTTCCCCGACAGGATCCCCGGCAGGAAGCGCTTCTTCTGCTCGTCCGTGCCGTACGCCATGATGGTCGGCCCGACCGTGTTGACGGTCACGAACGGGAACGGTGCGGCAGCCCGCTGGACCTCCGTGAACAAGATCAGCTGCTCGTAGGCCGAGGCCCCGCCGCCGCCGTACTCCTTCGGCCAGCCGAGGCCGAGCCAGCCGTCCCGGCCGATCTGCCGGACGAGCTCGCGGAACAGCTCGGGGTTGTCGCCCTCGCCGCCGAGGCTCCGCCGGACGTCGGGTGTGAGCATGGTGGCGAAGTAGGTCCGCAGCTCCTGCTGCAGCGCCTTCTGCTCGTCGGTCAGCTCCATGTGCTGCATGCCCCTCACGGTAGCCGAGCGACCAAGCGCTTGCTAGGTTGGCGGGCGTGAGCATCAGTGACGGACGCGTCGTCATCGTGACGGGCGCAGGCCAGGGGATCGGCAGGGCGCACGCCCTCGCTTTCGGCGCCGACGGGGCCCGGGTGGTCGTCAACGACGTCGGTTCGGCAGCGGAGGACGTGGCTGCCGAGGTCCGCGCTTCGGGCGGCCAGGCCGTCGCTTCTCTGGGCGACGTGAGCGACTGGGCGTACGGCGAGGAGCTCGTCCGGACGGCGGTCGATGCCTACGGCCAGCTCGACGCGCTCGTCAACAACGCCGGCCTGGTGCGCGACCGGATGATGGTCAACATGTCCGAGGAGGAGTGGGACCTCGTCCTCAAGGTCGACCTCAAGGGGCACTTCGTGCCGATGCGCCACGCTGCCGCCTACTGGCGCGAGCAGTCGAAGGCCGGCAACGAGATCACGGCGCGCGTCGTCAACACCTCCTCGGGCGCCGGCCTGATGGGCAGCGTCGGGCAGGGCAACTACTCCGCCGCGAAGGCCGGCGTCACGGCGATGACCCAGGTCGCCGCCGTCGAGTTCGCGCGCTTCGGGGTGAAGCTCAACGTCATCGCGCCCGCCGCGCGCACCCCCATGACCGAGGTCGTGTTCGCGCAGACGATGGCCAAGCCGGAGACCGGCTTCGACCCCATGGCGCCGGAGAACGTCTCTCCGCTCGTGGTCTGGCTCGCCAGCGCCGACTGCGACGTCACCGGTCGGGTCTTCGAGGTCGAAGCCGGCATCATCAGCCCCGCAGACGGCTGGCAGCACGGCCCGCGCGAGGACCGCGGCGAGCGGTGGCCCGTCGACGAGGTCGGTCCCGCGGTCCGCCGTCTCCTGGAGAAGGCACCCACCCCGGTACCTGTCTACGGAGCATGATCACACCCCACGAAGCCGCTCGCTTCGCTCACGCCTCCGCGTGGACCCCGTGACGTTCCGGGACGAGGTCCGGAGCTGGCTGGCGGATCACCTCGTCGGCGAGTTCGCTCCTCTCGTCGGCACCGGCGGTCCCGGTCGCGAGCACGAGAACGTCGAGCTCCGCTTGCTGTGGGAGCAGGAGCTCGCGAAGGGGCGCTGGATCGGGCTCGGCTGGCCGGCCGACGTCGGCGGCCGCGGTGCCTCGATCGAGGAGCAGGTCGTCTTCTACGAGGAGTACGCGCGGGCCGGCGGGCCGGCGCGCATCAACCACATGGGCGAGCAGCTCGCGGGACCGACGATCATCGCGTTCGGCAGCCAGGAGCAGAAGGACCGGTTCCTGCCCGGCATCCTCAACGGCACCGAGCTCTGGTGCCAGGGGTACTCCGAGCCGGACGCCGGCTCCGACCTCGCGGGGGTGCGCACCAAGGCGGCGCTTGCGGACGGGCAGTGGCACGTCACGGGCCAGAAGGTGTGGACGTCCTTGGCGCACCTCGCGCAGTGGTGCTTCGTCATCGCCCGCAGCGACCCGGACTCGACGAGGCACAAGGGACTGTCGTTCCTGCTCGTGCCCATGGACCAGCCCGGCATCGAGGTCCGGCCGATCATCCAGCTCACGGGCACGAGCGAGTTCAACGAGGTGTTCTTCGACGACGCGGTCACCGCTGAGGACAACGTGGTCGGCTCTCCGGGTGACGGCTGGCGCGTCGCCATGGGCCTGCTCGCCTTCGAGCGCGGTGTCTCCACGCTCGGCCAGCAGGTCGGCTTCACCCGCGAGTTCGAGGAGGTGCTCGCGCTAGCCCGTAGCAACGGCAGCGACGACACCTATGAGGGCGAGCTCATCGAGGCCTGGTCCTCCCTGCAGGTCCTCGCGCACCAGGCGCTCCGGACCCTGTCGAACGACCAGGCCACCAGCACCGGGGTCGAGGCGAACGTCAACAAGCTCCTGTGGGCGCCGTGGCACAAGAGGCTCGGCGAGCTCGCCATGAAGGTCGCCGGCCCCTCAGCGATGCTGACGGACGGCGAGCTCACCCCGCTGCAGAACCTCTTCCTGTTCACCCGCTCCGACACGATCTACGGCGGCAGCAGCGAGGTCCAGCGCAACGTCATCGCGGAACGGCTGTGGAAGCTGCCGCGCGACAGCTGGGTCAGCCCGTGAGCGAGCTCGAGGACCTGAGGGCGGCGACCCGCGACCTCCTCGCCACTCAGGCCCCCGTGCGGTCCAACCTGGAGGACAACCCGGGGATCTGGAAGCGGCTGTCCTCCGAGATGGGCCTGACGTCCCTGCCCGTCGAGGCACCGCTGTCCTGGACCAGCGCTGCCCTCGAGGAGACGGGGCGCGTGCTGCTGCGTGCGCCCTTCCTGCCGACCGTCGTCGCAGCGGGGGCGTTGAACGCACTCGGCCAGGACGTCGCCGGGCTCGCAGACGGGTCGGTCACCGCAGCCCTGGCGCTCGACGGGCTCGACATCGTCCCCTACGCCACCGATGCCGTCCTGCTGCTCGTCGCACGCGACGACGAGCTGTTCGTCGTCGACGACTTCACCGTCGAGGCGCTCGAGACGCTCGACCTCACCCGCCCCGCTGGACGCGTGACTGCCACGACCGGCCGCAGGGTCGGAACTGCCTCGTACGCAAGGGATCTGCAGCACCTCGCGCTGGCCGCGGAGTCGGTGGGCGCAGCCCATCGCGTCCTCGAGCTCGTCGTCGAGCACCTGCTCGTGCGCAGGCAGTTCGGTCGGCCGCTCGGCTCCTTCCAGGCGCTGCGTCACCGCGTCGCCGACCTCACCGTCCTCGTCGAGGCTGCGACCTCCAGCACCTGGTACGCCGCCCAGGAAGGCGATGACTTCGCTGTCGCGGCGCCCCTGGCACGGGCGCTGGCAGTCGAAGCCTTCGTCGCTGTCGCCGGTGATGCCATCCAGCTGTTCGGCGGCATCGGCTTCACCTGGGAGCACGACGCCCACCTGTACTTCAAGCGCGCGTGGACCACGGCGCTCAGCAGCGACACCAGGGCCCTGAAGAAGCTGGCCTTCCAGAGGAGCGGCACATGAGCAAGCGCATGACCGAGGACCAGGTGGTCTCCGAGCTGCGGTCCGGCATGACCATCGGGATCGGCGGTTGGGGATCTCGGCGCAAGCCGATGTCCTTGGTCCGCGCGATCCTGCGGTCCGACCTCAAGGACCTCACCGTGGTGTCCTACGGAGGCCCCGACGTGGGCCTGCTCTGCGCAGCGGGCAAGGCGAAGAAGCTGGTGTACGGGTTCGTCTCCCTCGACTCCATCCCGCTCGAGCCCAACTTCCAGAACGCCCGCAAGGCAGGAGCCGTCGAGGTTCGCGAGTGGGACGAGGGCATGGTCCAGTGGGGTCTCTACGCCGCGTCACTGCGTCTGCCGTTCCTGCCGACGCGGGCAGGTCTTGGCTCTGACGTCGTCACCTACGACCCGTCCCTCAAGACGGTCGCGGACCCGTACGGCGGTGACGACCTGCTCGCTGTGCCGGCCCTGCACCTCGACGCAGCGCTCGTCCACCTCAACGTCGCCGACGAGCGGGGCAACGCTGCCTTCCACGGACCGGACCTCTACTTCGACGACCTCTACTGCCAGGCGGCCGAGAAGGCGTACCTGTCCTGCGAGCGGATCGTGCCCGCAGGCGAGCTCGGTGAGCTGACGCGCACCCGCATCGCCCGTTGGATGGTCGCGGGGGTCATCGAGGCACCCAACGGCGCGCACTTCACGAGCTGTGACCCCGACTACCCCCGTGACGAGGCCTTCCAGAAGGAGTACGCCACGGCCGCGAAGGACCCTGAGCTGTGGAAGGCCTTCGAGCAGAGGTTCCTCCTCGGCGACGAGGCTGCCTACCAGGAAGCCGTGAAGGCCTTCCACGCAGAGCGGAGCGCAGCATGATCTCCCGAGCAGAGGTGTGCGCGATCGCGTGTGCCGAGGCGTTCCGCGGCGACGGCGAGATCCTGGTGTCCCCCATGGCCCTCGTGCCCTCGCTCGGAGCCCGCCTCGCCCGCGAGACCTTCGAGCCCGACCTGCTGCTCGGCGACGGCGAGGCCTCGTTCGTCGCCGGCCCCTGGAAGCTCGGCGGCCGACCGCCCTCGACGGTCGAGGCGTGGCTGCCCTACCGGGCCGTCTTCGACATCGTCTGGAACGGCCACCGCCACGTGATGATGGGCGCGTCGCAGATCGACCGCTTCGGCAACCAGAACATCAGCTGCATCGGCGACCACGCGAAGCCGAAGAACCAGCTGCTCGGCGTGCGCGGCGCTCCCGGCAACACGATCAGCCATCCGACGTCGTACTGGGTACCCAACCACTCGACCCGGGTGTTCGTCGAGAAGGTCGACATGGTGAGCGGCGTGGGCACGAACCGCGGTGTCGACGTGCAGCTCCGTCGAGTGGTGTCGAACCTCGGCGTGATGGACCTCGGTGGACCGGACAAGTCCATGCGCCTGCTCTCGGTGCACCCCGGGGTCACCGTGGAGGAGGTGCAGGCGGCGACCGGCTTCCCGTTGCACGTCGGTGACGTGGTGGAGTCTCGGCTGCCCACCGAGGACGAGCTCGTGCTGATCCGCGAGGTGCTCGACCCGAAGAACCTCCGCGACAAGGAGGTCCCGTCGTGAAGACCCGCGCGACCGAGCTCTTCGGAGTCGAGCACCCGATCGTTCAGACCGGCATGGGCTGGGTCAGCGGTCCCGCGCTGACCGCCGCCACCGCGAACGCCGGCGGCCTGGGGATCCTCGCTGCTGCGGTGATGTCGTACGACGAGCTCGCCCTCGCCATCACCGAGACCAAGGCGCGCACCACCAAGCCCTTCGGCGTCAACCTCCGGGCGGACTCCCCGGAGGTCGTGCAGTGCATCGAGCTGATGGCGCGTGAGGGCGTGAAGGTCGCCTCGTTCGCGCTGGCGCCCAAGCAGGACCTCATCAAGCGCTGCAAGGACCACGGGATGGTCGTCATGCCGTCGATCGGTGCGAAGCGGCATGCCGAGAAGGTCGCCGAGTGGGGCGTCGACGCCGTCATCGTCCAAGGAGGTGAAGGTGGCGGCCACACCGGTCAGGTACCGACCACGGTCCTGCTGCCCCAGGTCGTCGACGCGGTCGACATCCCCGTCATCGCCGCGGGCGGCTTCTTCGACGGGCGAGGGCTGGTCGCGGCCCTGGCCTACGGCGCTGAGGGCATCGCGATGGGCACCCGCTTCCTGCTCACCTCCGACAGTCTCGTGGGCGATGCGGTGAAGCAGGTCTACCTGTCCAAGGGAGTGGCCGAGACCGTCGTCACGACCGAGGTGGACGGGGTCCCTCACCGAGTCCTGCGCACGGAGTTCGTCGAAGAGCTGCTCAAGAGCCGGGCGCTGGGTCGACTCACCCGCGCGACCAAGAACGCGATCGCCTTCCAGAAGCTCAGCGGCACGCCCTGGAAGGACGTCGTCACCGAGGGCCTCGCCATGCGCAAGAGCGCTGAGCTGTCGCTGTCTCAGCTGGTGATGGCGGCCAACACCCCGATGCTGCTGAAGGCGGCGATGGTCGACGGCCGTCCCGACCTGGGCGTCATGGCCAGCGGTCAGGTGGTGGGTCTGATCGACGACCTGCCGTCCTGCGCAGAGCTCATCGAGCGCATCATGAACGAAGCCGAAGCGACCCTGAAGAGGCTTCTATGACCGTCCCTCCTTACGTCCCCGGCCACGGGCTGCTCCAGGACAAGGTCGTCGTCGTCACGGCGGCTGCAGGCACCGGCATCGGCTACTCCACCGCCCTCAAGGCACAGGAGGAGGGCGCGATCGTCATCGTGTCCGACTGGCACGAGCGCCGACTCGGCGAGACGGCCGAGAAGCTGGGCGTGCAGGGCATCGTCTGCGACGTCACCCAGCAGGCACAGGTCGACAACCTCATCGAGCAGGCAGTCGCAGCTCACGGTCGGCTCGACGTGATGGTGAACAACGCCGGCCTCGGAGGCACCGCCGACCTGGTCGAGATGACCGACGAGCAGTGGCTGCGCGTGCTGGACGTGACCCTCAACGGCACGTTCCGCTGCACCCGGGCAGCGCTGCAGCAGATGAAGAGCCAGGGCCACGGCGTCATCGTCAACAACAGCTCCGTGATCGCCTGGCGTGCCCAGGAAGGCCAGGCCCACTACGCCGCTGCCAAGGCCGGCGTGAACGCGCTGACCCGGACGGCCGGCTTCGAGGCCGCGAAGTTCGGCGTGCGGGTCAACGCCGTCTCGCCCTCGATCGCGATGCACCCTTTCCTCGCCAAGGTCACCAGCGACGAGCTGCTCGCCGAGCTCTCGGCCAAGGAGGCGTTCGGCCGACCCGCGGAGCCGTGGGAGATCGCCAACGTCATCGTCTTCCTCGCCAGCGACTACTCCTCGTACATGACGGGCGAGATCGTCTCCGTCTCCTCGCAGCACCCCTAAAGGAGAACCACCGTGATTCAGACCGAGCGGCACGACAACGGGGTCGTCGAGGTCGTCGTCGACTACCCACCCGTCAACGCCCTCCCCGTCCAGGGCTGGTTCGACCTCGCCGACGCCATCATGAGCGCGGGCCGGGACCTGAGCACCCGCGCGGTGGTCGTCCGCGCGGAGGGCCGCGGCTTCAACGCCGGCGTGGACATCAAGGAGTTCCAGAAGGACGCGACCTTCACCTCCCTCGTCGGGGCGAACCGCGGCTGCCACGCGGCGTTCGGCGCCTGCTACGAGTGCCCCGTGCCGGTCATCGTCGCCGTGCAGGGCTTCTGCCTCGGCGGTGGCATCGGTCTCGCGGGCAACAGCGACATCGTCATCGCCTCGGACGACGCGACGTTCGGGCTCCCCGAGGTGGACCGCGGAGCGCTCGGCGCGGCGACGCACCTGTCGCGCCTCGTACCCCTGCACAAGGCCCGGGCGATGGTCTACACCTCCGCCACCGCCACGGCACAGGAGCTGCACGAGTTCGGGTCGGTGCTCCACGTCGTCCCGAAGGACGAGCTGCGCGCGAAGGCCCTCGAGGTCGCAGCTGTCATCGCCTCGAAGGACCCCGTGGTGATGCGGATGGCGAAGGAGTCGCTCGCGGCCATCGACCTGTACGACGTGCACAAGAGCTACCGCATAGAGCAGAGCTACACGTTCGAGCTCAACCTGCTCGGGGTGGCCGACAAGGTGCGAGAGGA
Organism: Frankiales bacterium; assembly: GCA_025464795.1. Lineage (GTDB taxonomy): Bacteria > Actinomycetota > Actinomycetes > Mycobacteriales > SCTD01 > RYN-111. Next base: position 1,989 of record JAODNB010000146.1, on the reverse strand, counting down.
CTTCGGCAAGTGAGCCGCTTCGCGGGCAAGCGCGTCTTCCTGACGGGGGCCGCCTCCGGTGTCGGCAAGTCCACCCATGAGCTGTTCCTCGGTGAGGGCGCAGAGGTCGTCGCCGTCGACCGGACCGAGGCACCGGACGTGCTGGTCTGCGACGTCACCGACACTGCTGCGGTCGTCTCGCTGGTGCAGGACCGCGGCCCCTTCGACGTGGTGCTCAACGTCGCCGGCATCGTGCGTCTCGAGCACACCCTCGACGTGACGATGGACAGCTGGGACCGCCAGCTCGCCGTGAACCTCACGGCGCCGTTCGCGATCATGCAGGCCGCGCTGCCCGGGCTCATCGAGCGCAAGGGCAACATCGTCAACGTCGGCAGCATCGCCGGGGTGCGCGGTCAGGCCTACTCGGCCGCGTACTGCGCCTCCAAGGGAGGCGTTGTCATGATGACCAAGGCGATCGCCCTGGAGTACGCCCGTCGCGGTGTCCGCGTGAACGCCGTCTGTCCCGGCGGGGTCTGGACACCTCTGGTCGAGGGCGTCGCGGCAGCGATGCCACCCGACCTGAACGAGAAGCTGCTGCAGCGGGCCTTCAACGTCCTGCCACCCGGCTTCGCCCAGCCGTCCGAGATCGCCGAGGCCATCGCCTACCTCGCGTCCGACGCCGCCCGCTCGGTCACGGGCGCCGCCTTCATGATCGACGGCGGCATCGACTCCTAGCCGGCGGTGCTGCAGGCACGATCGGCGCATCTCCTAGCGTGGACGCGTGACCCTCACCGCTCAGCACGTCGTGGACGCCGCCGCCCGCCTGCAAGGCGTCGCCCACACGACGCCCCTGCAGCGCAGCGAGCGGCTCTCCTCGGACCTGGGCGCCGAGGTCTACCTCAAGCGCGAGGACCTCCAGGTCGTCCGCTCGTACAAGCTCCGAGGTGCCTACAACCTCATCGCCCAGGACCTCGAGGCCGCCCGCGCGTCCGGTGTCGTCTGCGCGAGCGCCGGCAACCACGCCCAGGGAGTGGCGTGGGCCGCTCAGCTGTTCGCCCTCGACGCGCGGATCTACGTGCCGGCGACGACCCCCCGGCAGAAGCGCGACCGGATCGCCGTGCTCGGTGGGGACCGCGTCCAGGTGCTGGTCGTCGGCGAGACCTACGACGAGTCGTTCGCCGAGGCGACCAAGGACGTGAACGGCACCGGCGCGGTCCTGGTACCTGCCTTCGACGATCTGCGCACGATCGCCGGCCAGGGCACGGTGGCCCACGAGGTGGTCGCGCAGCTGGGGGGCGCACCAGACCTGTTCGTCGCGCCGGTCGGTGGCGGCGGCCTGCTGGCCGGCTGCGCGACCTTCCTCGCCCCGTACGACACCCGCGTCATCGGCGCTGAGCCGAAGGGAGCGGCGAGCATGACCAGTGCCCTGGCAGCCGGGCACCCGGTTCCCCTGCAGGACGTCGACTCGTTCGTCGACGGGGCCGCCGTAAGGACCGTTGGCAGCGTGACCTTCCCGCTCGTGCAGCAGCACGTGGCGCAGGTGGTCACGGTCGACGAGGGCGCGCTCTGCACCGAGATGCTGGCGCTCTACCAGTCGGACGGGATCATCGCCGAGCCCGCCGGTGCACTCGCGTCAGCCGCACTCCCCCAGGTCGTGACGCCCGGGTCCACGGTCGTCTGCGTGCTGTCGGGCGGCAACAACGACATCAGCCGCTACGCGGAGATCCTCGAGCGCTCGCTCGTGCACCAGGGGCTGAAGCACTACTTCCTCGTCGAGTTCCCGCAGGAGCCCGGAGCGCTTCGCCGCTTCCTGGCCGAGGTGCTCGGGCCGGACGACGACATCGCGCTGTTCGAGTACATCAAGCGCAACAACCGCGAGACCGGGCCCGCGCTCGTCGGCCTGGAGCTCGCGCGTGCCGAGGACTTCGCACCGCTGCGCGCCCGCATGGACGCTTCTGCGATGACCTGCACCCTCATCGAGCCGAACGACCCGCTCTTCCGCTTCGTCCT
>JAODNB010000131.1 GCA_025464795.1 Frankiales bacterium | reverse complement strand
GCAGCACGTGCCCGTCGACCCCTGTCGCCCGGCTGCCGAGCCGCAGGTCCAGCCGCAGCTCGTCGTACTCGTCCTCGCTGCGGAGGTACATGGGGGGCCGCTCACCACGCAGCACGTGCTTGGACAGCGGCGGTCGGTCGTACGGGTAGTGAGCCTCCTCACCGATCAGGACGATCTCGCCCGCGAAGCCCTTGTCCCGCAGGGATTCTGCCGTGCGCAGACCGGCGAGACCGGCACCGACGATCACGACCCTCACTGCTCAGGCCCCATACGTCTTCGGCACCCCGTAGGCGTTCGTCTGAGGCTGGGCCTTCGCGACCAGGCCAGGCAGCACGCCGTCGAGCTCAGCGACCTCGAACGGGCCCTCCTTCTCGTACGCAGGACCGACGGACCAGCCCTCAGCGACGCTGATGTGGCCGGCCCGGACGTTGAAGACCTGCCCGTTCACCGTCGCGAGCGGGGAGCCCAGCCAGACCACGAGGGCCACCAGGTTCTCCGGCCCGCCGGGGTTCTTCCAACCGGTACGGGCCTCGATCTCGTCGAGCCGGTCCTTGAACCCGGTCAGTCCCTCCGTCATGCCGGTGAGCGCCGACGGGGCGATCGCGTTCGACAGCACGCCGTACCTCCACAGCTCCTCGCCGAGGATCTGCGTGAATGTCGCGATGCCGCTCTTGGCGGCACCGTAGTTCGCCTGACCGATGTTGCCGTAGATCCCGGAGGGACTGGAGGTGTTGACGATGCGGGCGACGCGCTGGTCGCCGGACTTCGACTGCTCCCGCCAGTAGGTCACGGCGTGCTTGGTCGGCGCGAAGGTCCCGCGGAGGTGGACCTTCATGACGGCGTCCCAGTCGTCGATCGTCATGTTCACGAACATCCGGTCACGCAGGATCCCCGCGTTGTTCACCAGGGTGTCGAGCCCACCGAAGGTGTCGAGAGCGGTCTGGACCAGACGGCCGGCTCCGTCCCAGTCGCTGATGTCGTCGCTGTTCGCGACTGCCTCGCCGCCGAAGCCCCGGACCTCCTCGACCACGGCCTGCGCCCCCTCGGCGTTGACGTCGTTGACGACGACCCGCGCACCCTCCCGGGCGAAGAGCAGGGCCTCGTCGCGACCGATGCCCCCGCCCGCTCCGGTGATGACGACGATGCGCCCGTCGCAGCTGCTCACGCGATTCTCCTCGTGGTGGATGTCTGCCGATCGTAGAGGGGACCGCTCCTACGCCTGGCCGATGGCCTTCGACGCGAGCAGCGCTCTCACCCGCTCCTCGGACAGCCCGAGCCCACTCGTGATCTCCACGGTGTGCTCGCCCTTCAGCGGAGGCAACCGGTCGATGCTGAGGGGGGTCCGCGACAGCCGGGGGGCGGGAGCAGCCTGCTTGATGCCGTCGATGTCCACGATGGTCTTGCGCGCCACCACGTGCGGGTGAGTCGCCGCCTCAGCCCAGTCGAGGACCGGTTGTACGCAGGCGTCCGTGCCTGCGAGCAGCGCCGCCCACTCGTCCCGGCTCCTGGTCCTCCAGTGGGCGGCCCACTCGGCCTTCGACGCGGCCCACTCCTCCATTGGCGCCTGCAGGAAGCGGCTGTCGTCCTGGCCCTCCCGGAAGCCGGAGGCCCGGACGAGCTCGGCGTAGAACTGGGGCTCGATCGCCCCGACCGCGATCCACTTCCCGTCGGCGCACGCGAAGGTGTCGTAGAACGGCGCACCGGTGTCGAGCAGGTTGGTCCCGCGGCTCGTCGGGTCCCAGGCTCCCATGCCGCTGAGGGCAGAGAACATGGTCGTGAGCACTGCCGTGCCGTCGATCATCGCCGCGTCAACGACCTGGCCCAAACCACTGGTCCGCGCCTCCAGCAGCGACGCCAAGATGCCGACCAGCAGGAACATCGAGCCACCGGCGTAGTCGCCGAGCAGGTTGAGCGGCGCTGTCGGCGCCTCGTCCTTGCGTCCGATGGCCCAGAGGGCTCCGGTCAGCGCGATGTAGTCGATGTCGTGTCCAGCAACGGCGGCCAGCGGTCCGTCCTGACCCCACCCCGTCATGCGGCCGTAGACCAGCCGAGGGTTCAGGGCTGCGCAGTCGTCGGGTCCGAGCCCCAGTCGTTCGGCGACCCCTGGTCGGAAGCCCTCGATGAGCACGTCTGACTCGCGAAGGAGGCTCTTCACGACCTCCAGGCCTTCGGGGGCCTTGAGGTCCACGGCGAGCGACCGCTTGCCCCTGTTCACGACGTCCTGGCGCTCGCCCGTCCCGAGCCGCAGCCCGCCGGGCACGGTCCGATCGACGCGGACGACGTCCGCACCGAGGTCGGCGAGCAGCATGGCCGCGAAAGGAGCCGGGCCGAGCCCCGCCAGCTCGACGACCCGAACACCGGCAAGAGGTCCCGTAGAGGTCATCGCACCAGGATGGCGCATCAGGTCCAGGTGGCGACGAAGTACCCGACCCCGTACGGCGCGTCGTCAAGCAGAACCCTTGCGTCCCAGCGCTTCTCACCGGCGTGCACTGCGGCGGAGCACCACGCGGCGAGGCCTCCTACGAGCAGGTCCTTCCCGAGCACCTGGTCGAGCGAGCCCAGCAGCGAAGGGTCCCCTGCGGCGAGCGCGGCGGCCACCGAGGCGTCGTAGCCGGCAGCACGCGGATCGAGGTGCCCGGGTGCCTTCTCCGTCCGGCGCGCGCTCCCGTCTCCCACGACCAGCAGGCCGACGTCATCGCCGAGCAGCTCCAGCCCACCCGCTGCGAGCAGCCGGTGCTGCCGGTCCCCGAGGAGCGTCGAGCCGACAGCGAGCGCCAGGGGCAGCGGGTCGGGGGCGCGCTCTCCCCGCGCTCCCCAGGCAGTGGCGTCGACCGTGCCCTTCACCCAACCAGGCTCGTCGCCGGCGCCGAGGACGACCAGGTCTCGACCCTCCAGGACCGAGATCGCCTGCAGGCAGAGCGATCGCAGCGAGGCTGGACCGCCGCCCAGCGCGTTGAGCAGGAACGGAGGCGACGGCACGAACGCGAGAGCACCGACCATCAGGCAAGTCCGCGAACGCTGATGAGCGGCTCCGTCGTACCTCTGATCGCGTCGACCATCCGCAGCACCCGCAGGGTCGCGGCGACGTCGTGGGCACGGAAGACGCGGGCTCCCTGCCAGGCGCAGACGGCCGTCGCGGCCAGGGTCCCCTCGAGCCGGTCGTCCGGCAGCAGGTCCAGGACCTCACCGACGAAGTCCTTGCGGGACAAGGCCATGAGGACCGGCCATCCCGTGGCCACGAGGTCGCTCGTGCGCGCGGTCAGCTGCAGCGAGTGCCGGGTGTTCTTGCCGAAGTCGTGACCCGGGTCGATGAGGATGGACTCACGCAGGACACCTGCGGCGGCCGCTTGCTCGGCGAGACCGGTGAGGGTGGTGACGACATCGGCGACGACGTCGGGATAGGCGATCCGGTGCGGCCGGGTCCGCGGTGGCAGGTGCCCGGCGTGGGTGCAGACGATGCCCGCACCGAAGGAGGCGGCGACACTGAAGGTCTCGGGCTCCGGCGCGCCCCACGCGTCGTTGACGAGATCGGCGCCGGCGGCGAGGACGAGCTCCGCCACGGAGGCTCGGTAGGTGTCGACGCTGAGGACCACCCCGGGGTGCTTCGCCCGGACCAGCTCGACCACCTCCAGCACCCGGTCGGCTTCCTCGGCTGCCGAGACCTCGACACCCGGCGCTGCCTTCACGCCGCCGATGTCGACGATGTGCGCGCCCTCGGCCACGACCTGGTCCACACGGTCGAGGGCAGCCTGCAACCCGAAGGTCGCGCCCCTGTCGAAGAAGGAGTCCGGTGTGCGGTTCACGATGGCCATGACCAACGAGGAGTCGGGGAGGACCTTGCCGCGGAACTGCAGCACTAGAGCCCCAGCACTAGGAGGCCCGCTCCTGAGCGAGCGAGGAGACCGGCGGCAGCAGGCCGACGTGCACCTGGGTGGTCGTGGCGTCGAAGCCGTCGGTCCCGCGGCTGAACTGCACCAGCCGGTCCGCGATCGGCACTCCCCGACGGTCCATCGCCGCGGCCAGCACCTCTGCGGACATCCGGCCCAGGGCAGCGTCGCTGTGGTGCCGGTGATGACGCTCCCCGATGTCCACCTGAGCCATGGCATCCAGGCCCACGAGGTCGAGGACGTCGACGAGCATGGCGATCTCCAGCCCGTAGCCCGTCGCGAACGGCAGCCTTTCGAGAAGTGAACGGCGAACCGCGAGCTCTCCCGAGAGTGGTTGCACGAACCCCGACAGCGCAGGCCACCAGGCGTTCAGCAGCGGCCTTGCCAGCATCTCCGTGACCCGACCCCCGCTGCCGTGCTGCAGGACGCCGTCGACGGTGAGCGGGCGGTCGAAGGCCGCCTTGACGAACTGCACCCGCGGCTCCAGGAGCA
>JAODNB010000120.1 GCA_025464795.1 Frankiales bacterium | reverse complement strand
GGACCTGCGGCCGTTCCTCGAGAGCTCCTGGGCGAGGTCGATGTTGAAGGCGTCGACCCTCGTGGAAGGCAGGCTGAGGCTGGTCTGCGTCCCCTCGTAGCGGTCCGCGAGCCCCTTGGAGATGTCTGCGATCTCGGAGTGGTCAGCACTGCTCAACGACAGGAGCCCGACCTCTTCGTACCCGGTTGCCTTGAGCCCTGCCTGGACCATCTCGCCGATGCCGGTGATGCTCCGCTCCCGGACGGGGCGCGTGATCATGCCGGCCTGGCAGAAGCGGCAGCCGCGGGTGCAGCCGCGGAAGATCTCCACCGACATCCGCTCGTGGACGGTCTCCGCGAGCGGGACCAGCGGCTGCTTCGGGTAGGGCCACTCGTCGAGGTCCATGACGGTGCGCTTGTGCACCCGCCAGGGGACGTCGGGGTTGTTCGGCGCGACCCGCTGGATGCGGCCGTCCTCCAGGTAGGTCACGTCGTAGAAGCGCGGGACGTACACGCCTCCGGTCTTGGCGATCTCCAGCAGCCTGGCCTCACGGCCCTTGACCCTCTTGAAGATCTCGGTGATCTCGAGGACGGCCTGCTCGCCGTCACCGAGGACCGCAGCGTCGATGAAGTCGGCGATCGGCTCCGGGTTGAAGGCCGCGTGGCCGCCCGCGAGCACGATGGGGTGGTCCTCGGTCCTGTCCTTGGCGTGCAGGGGGATCTGCGCGAGGTCGAGGGCCTCGAGCATGTTGGTGTAACCGAGCTCGGTGCTGAAGCTGATGCCCAGCACGTCGAAGGCCTTCACCGGCCGGTGCGCGTCGATGCTGAACGCGGGGACGTCGTTCTCGCGCATCAGCTTCGCGAGATCCGGCCACACGCTGTAGGCGCGCTCCGCGAGAACGCCCGGCTGCTCGTTGAGCACCTCGTACAGGATCATGACGCCCTGGTTCGGCAGGCCGACCTCGTAGGCGTCCGGGTACATCAGGCACCAGCGGACCTCGGCGTCGTCCCAGTCCTTGACCTGGCTGTTCAGCTCGCCGCCGACGTACTGGATGGGCTTGCTGATCCGGGGCAGCAGCTTCTCGAGCCGGGGGAACACGCTCTCGACAGGCATGCGCCCAGCCTACGTCCGCCCCTCCTGGTGACCGCCACTTCAAGGGGGCTACATCTCGGAGGAGCGGAGGTGGACGTTCTGGAGCAGACCGATGGCCATCAGGTTGGCGAACATCGAGGAACCGCCGTACGACACGAACGGCAGCGGGAGGCCGGTCACCGGCATGATCCCGAGCGTCATGCCGATGTTGACGAAGCTCTGGAACGCGAACCAGCTGACGACCCCCGCGGCCACCAGCCGCCCGAACGGGTCGGTGGCGCGGGTGGCAATACGCAGTCCCCGCCAGAGCACGATGCCGAGCATCAGGATGATGCCGCTGGAACCGACGAGGCCGAGCTCCTCCCCCGCGACCGTGAACACGAAGTCGGTCTGCTGCTCGGGGATGAACCTGCCTTGGGTCTGCGACCCGTGGAACAGGCCCTTGCCCCACACCCCGCCGGAGCCGATGGCGATGCGAGCCTGCTGCGTGTTGTAGCCGACGCCGTGCGGAGCGACGTGCGGGTCGGCGACGACCCGGAAGCGGTCGAGCTGGTAGTCCTTCAGGATGTGCGGCGCGACGAGCCCACCCGCGAGCGCGCCCGCGAGCATCAGCCCCGCGATCCACCGGGCGGGCGCACCCGCGACCGACAGCACTCCGAGGATGACGAAGATGAAGACCATCGTCGTGCCGAAGTCCGGCTGAGCCATGATGAGCACCATCGGGACCGCGCACAGGCCCAGCACCTGCAGCACGTCCCCGTCGCGGGGGGCGTCCTCGCCGTCGCGCTTCTCCCCCAGGAGCATGGCCATCCCGACGACGATCGCGAGCTTCGCGAACTCCGACGGCTGGATCTGGAAGCCGGCGGGGAGCACGATCCACGAGTGGGCCCCGTTGATGGTGGAGCCCAGCGGAGACAGCACCGCGAGCAGACCCAGGCAGGAGGCGCCGTAGACGATGGGGGCGTACGCGCGCAGGGCGCTGTAGTCGATGAGCGCCGCCGCCGTTCCCAGGCAGAGCCCCAGCGCCGCGTTGACGATGTGCTTCTTCAGGAACGCCTGCGGGTCGAGCCCCAGTGCGATCTCGTGCTGCCGGGTCGCCGACCAGATGAGCAGCCCACCGACGGAGACGAGCGCACTGACGGCGATGAGCAGGATCCAGTCGAGCTGCCGCAGCGGGGAGGTGCGGTCCATCGCTCGCTCGCGGAAGGAGATCTCACGGGGGCGCAGCCGCACGGGCGACACCCGGGGGGTGGCCCAGTCGTGCAGGTCGCCGCTCACGACCCTTCCCTCCGATAGGCCCACTCGAGGCCGGGAGCACCGAGCGCCGTGGGGCCGGAGGAGGGCGACGGGCTCAGGGCGGGACGGACGACCTTGGTACCAGGAGGACCGATCGTGCCGTCGTTGCGCACTACCGGGAGGCTCGCGGGGGTGACGCCACCGGGCAGCTGGGCCTTCTGCCCCTCGAGGCCGTAGATCCCGTCCCAGATCTTGCGGGAGATGGGACCGGCTGTGGTGCCACCCGTGCTGGCTTCGGGGACCATCACGACGGTGACGTACTTGGGCTTGTCGAGCGGCGCGAAGGAGGCGAACCACGACGTCGGCGCCTTGTTGTTGACGTCGGCGGTGCCGGTCTTGCCGCCGATCTGGAGCTGCCCGAACGGGAAGCCCGCATAGGCGCCCTTCGCCGTGCCGTGCGGCGGGTGCGGCACGCCCCCGAGGGCGCTCGCGATGTACGCGCGCACGTTGGCGGGCGTGTCCACGTGACCGGCGACCTTGGGGGGGAGCGTCGTCGAGGTGCGACCGTCGGCGGAGACGAAGCCCTTGGCGAGCTGCGGGTGGAACAGCGTCCCGCCGTTGACCAGCGCCGAGTAGGCCATGGCCAGCTGCAGCGGGGTGACCAGCACGTCACCCTGGCCGATGGCGAAGTTCATCGCGTCACCGCCGTTGAGGGCGTAGCCGTCAGCGCAGAACTCGGCATCCGCCTGCTGCTGGTAGGTCCCCTTGGGGCGGGTCTTCGCGCCCTTGCAGTAGTTGAGCCCCTTGTCCTTGTTCGCCAACCAGAAGGCCTTCTTGTACGCCCGGTCCGTGATCAGGCCGACGCGCTCGTCGGGAAGGTCGATCCCGGTCTTCTTCCCGAAGCCCCAGATCCGGGCCTCCTTCGGGAAGTACTCCTTGGGGTGCGCGACCCCCTCGCGCTTGCCGTCCTTGAGCCACTGCTCGTAGGCGAGCTTGTAGTAGACGGTGTCGCACGAGCGGATCAGCGTGTCGGTGAAGTTGAGACTCGCGAAGGACTCGCCCTCGAAGTTCCGCTTCCCGAGGAACTGCCCCGGGCAGGGGTAGTAGCCGCCGAGGGAGTAGCCGGCCTTCACCGCTGCTGCGGTCGACACGATCTTGAAGGTCGAGCCCGGGGCGTACAGGCCCTGCACCGCGTTGCTGATGAGCGGGTGCCCGAAGGCGTTCGACAGCGAGGCGTAGACCTTCGGCGAGATGTGGCCCACGAAAGCGGTGGGGTCGTAGGTCGGGTTGCTCGCCATCGCCACGATGCGCCCAGTGCTGACCTCGACGACGATCGCAGCGCCACCGGGAGCGACGAAGTTCTTGCCGCGGTTCTTGTCGAACTGCTTGCGGATGTTGGCGATGCCGTCGGCGAGCGCCTTCTCCGCGACCTTCTGCACTCCGGCATCGATGGACAGCACGAGGTTGTCCCCGGCCACCGGCGTGGTCGTCCCGCGGGTGCCGACGACGGAACCGTCCTTGTCGACCAGCAGGCGGTCCTGCCCGAGCGTCCCGCGGAGCCGGTCGTCGTACACCTGCTCCACACCCGTGCGGCCGATCTCGGTGCCGGAGGGCAGGTCCTTGTACTTCGGCTTGCCGGTGTCGTCTGAGCTGAGCGGACCGAGGTAGCCGAGCACGTGGGCGGCGAGGGTCCCGCCTGGGTACTCGCGGACCGCTTGGTACTCGGCAGTGACCCCCGGGAACAGCTCCTGGTGCTCGGCGATCGCGAGGACCCGCTTGACCTGGGCGGCGTCCTCGCTGTTGTAGGAGGCGATCGGCACCGGTTGGTACGGCGAGCCGTTCCAGCACCCGGGGATCAGGGGGATCTGCTTGCCGCTGGGGTCGTGGTAGACGCAGGGGCTGATCGTCGTCGTGATGTCCTTCACGGGCAGGCCCACGATCTTCGACAGCCGGGCGAGCTCGGCGGTGCCGCGATCCTTGGAGGCGCGCACGATGGACCGGGTCACGCTGACGACCAGGGCCGTGCGGTTCGTGACGAGCGCGCGACCCTTGTCGTCGAGGATCTGCCCGCGGGCCGCGGGAGTGATGACCGTACGGATCCGGTTCTGCTTCGCGGCTGCGCTGTAGCTCACGCCCTCAGCGACCTGCAGGTAGGTCAGGCGCCCGATCAAGGTCAGGAGGATGGAGGCGACCACCACCCGCAGGACGACGATGCGGAGCCTGGAGCGGTCGCTCACGAGAAGGTCCTGTTCACGAAGATCACAGCCGACGCAGCGGATCGGCGTCGAGCCGGCGGACGAGCCCGGCGATGAGGGGAACGACGAAGGGCGTCAGGACCACATCGTAAGGGACCGAGCTGATCGCGGTACGGAGCACGGCGTGCACGGTCAGGCGGTGGTCACCGAGCAGGATCCCCTCCCCCACGAACGCGCCGAGCGCAGCCAGTGCACCGAACCCGACCGCCGCGAACGGCTGCAGCGTCGAGCGGTCGGCGTCGTCCGAGAAGGTGCCTGCGACGTAGCCGCCGAGGGCGTACGCGAACGCCAGCCGCCCCATCTCGTGGGCGCTGAGCCCGTCGGCGAGCATGCCGGCGGCGAAGCCGGTCACCATCCCCGCCATCGACCCCTCGGCCAGGCCGAACGCGAGGACGAGCACGAGCAGCAGGTCGGGCGCGGCGCCCGGCAGCGGGAGCCGACCGACGACGGTGACCTGCAGCAGCAGGAAGGTGACCACACTGGCCGCACCCAGCAGGAAGCGCTGCGGGCTCACGGGGTCGGGGTGGTGGTCGGCGAGGCGGTGACGACTGGCTTCGGTGCGGGCGAGACGTACGGGGTCTGGGTCGGGACCGGGCCGTGCGGGATCGCCGGCGCGCACGGGGTCGACGTGGGACTCGCCCCGGGTGCTCTGGGGACCAGCGGCTGCACGGGAGCGGTCCGCGGCGGCTGCGTGATCACGCCGACCACGTCGAGGGCGGTGACATCGACGAAGGGCACCACGGTGGCGGTCCGGCTGATGGCGTTGGTGTCCGGCGTCACGGAGGTCACCGTGCCGATGGGCACGCCGGGGGCGTAGGTGTCGCTGCCCGTGGTCAGCAGGACTGTGCCCTTCTTCACCGGCAGCTTGGTGCTCGGGAGGCTGAACGTCATCGGCTTGCTGCCCCTGCCGGACGCGAGGCCGACCGTGTTCTGGCCTACGAGCGTCCCGCCGACGGTGAAGTCGGGATCGGCCAGCAGCAGCACCTGCGAGCTGCGCTTCTGGACCTGGGTGGTGCGACCGACGAGCCACACCCCCTGGACGACGGTCATGTCGGGCTTGATGCCGTCGAGGGAGCCGACGTTGAGGGTCGCGGTCCACTCGAACTGCGGGGAGGCGCCGACCGCGACGACCTTCGCGCTGACGGGAGAGATCTTGGTGACGTCCGTGAAGTGCTGGAGCGCGAGGAACTGGTCGAGCTGGCACTGCGCGCCGCTCTGGGCAGCGAGCACGCCACGGAGCCGGTCGTTCTCCTGCTTCAGCTTCTTGTTCTCGCTCTGGTACGAGCCGAGCCGCGGCAGCCCACCGAGGGCGTTGCCCACCGCCGACGCCCCGCTGCCGACAGCGTTCGTGACCGGGCCGAAGATGGTGTCGATGCCGCGACGCAGCGCAGCCAACGGGCCCGTCCGTGCGCTGTTGTAGTCGAGTGCCGTCAGGGTGAAGGCGGTCAGGAGCAGCAGGACAAGCGTCAGCCGCAGACGCCGGTTGTCCCGCACCTGCTCTTAGTGGCGGGGCTCGGAGATGAGGACCTGCTGCAGGGCCTCGAACTCCTCGACGCACTTGCCCGAGCCGATGGCCACCGAGTGCAGCGGGTTGTCGGTGATGTGGACCGGCATGCCGGTCTCGTGCTTGAGCCGCTCGTCCAGGCCCTTGAGCAGCGCGCCACCGCCGGTGAGCACGATGCCGCGGTCCATCACGTCACCGGAGAGCTCCGGCGGGCACTTGTCGAGGGTGTTCTTGACCGCGTCGACGATCGCGTTGACGGGCTCCTCGATGGCCTTCCGGATCTCCTCGGCAGACACGACGATGGTCTTGGGCAGACCGGAGACCAGGTCGCGGCCGCGGATCTCGGCGTGCGGCTCGTCGGGCATCGGGAAGGCGCTCCCGATGGCCATCTTGATCTCCTCAGCCGTCCGCTCACCGAGCATCAGGCTGTACTCCTTCTTCACGTAGCTGATGATCGAGCTGTCGAGCTCGTCTCCACCGACGCGGATGGACTGGCTGGTCACGATGCCGCCGAGGGAGATGACAGCGACCTCGGTGGTGCCGCCACCGATGTCGACGATCATGTTGCCGGTCGGCTCGTGCACGGGCAGACCCGCACCGATGGCCGCCGCCATGGGCTCCTCGATGATGTAGACCTTGCGCGCACCGGCCTGGTAGCCGGCGTCCTTCACGGCGCGCTGCTCGACACCCGTGATGCCGGACGGCACGCAGATGACGATGCGCGGCTTCGCGAAGTGGCGACGCTTGTGCACCTTCTGGATGAAGTAGCGGAGCATCCGCTCCGTGGTGTCGAAGTCAGCGATGACGCCGTCCTTCAAGGGACGGATCGCGACGATGTTCCCGGGCGTACGGCCGATCATCCGCTTGGCCTCGGTGCCGACGGCCAGGATGCCCGAGGTGTTGGTGTTGATCGCCACCACAGACGGCTCGTTGAGGACGACGCCGCGTCCACGGACGTAGACCAGGGTGTTCGCCGTGCCCAGGTCGACAGCCATGTCACGGCCGAGGAACGACATCTTGTTGCTGGCGTTGTTCGCCATCAGCGGGGAGAGCCCTTCACCATCGGATTTCTGCGGGGAGAAACCCCACTGTATCGGCGATTTGCCGATCAGCCGAACGGTCAGGTCAGCCTGAAGTGGAGGTCGAGGGGTGGTTCTGCGCGTGCGAACGC
>JAODNB010000103.1 GCA_025464795.1 Frankiales bacterium | reverse complement strand
CGCCGCCGACGACCGGCTCGCGGTGCTCGTGATGGGCACCAACGACCTGGTCAAGGAGCTCTACGCCGAGCACGTGCCCGGTCGCGCCCCCCTGCTGAGCGCCCTGTCGCTGTCCCTGCTGGCGGCGCGCGCCGCCGGCATCGCGATCCTCGACGGCGTCTACAACGACGTGAAGAACGAGGACGGCTTCAGGGCAGAGTGCCTGCAGGGCAAGGAGATGGGCTTCGACGGCAAGACCCTGATCCACCCGAACCAGGTCTCTCCAACGAACGAGGTCTGGGCGCCGAGCGAGACCGAGGTCGAGCACGCGCGCAAGGTCATCGACGCCTTCGCCGAGGCGGAGAGGGCCGGGCAGGGCGTCGTCACCGTCGACGGCCGCATGGTCGAGAACCTGCACCGCGACATCGCCCAGCGGGTCCTCGACACGGCTGCCGCCATCGTTGCCCTCGGGTGACAGCACGAGCGTTCCTGGTTGCGCGCGGGGCCGCTGAGGTCGCTCACGCCAGCGGAACGCTCTTCGACCACCTGGAGCGGGTTGCCGCCCGCCTCGCGTCCTGGGGCTGCGCCGAGGCGGTCGTCACCGCTGGGCTGGTGCACGTCGCTTACAGCACCGACGGCTTCGACGTGGCACTGCTCGGCGTGAGCGAGCGCGACGTCCTCCGGGAGGCCGTCGGCGCGCCTGCAGAGGAGCTCGCGTACCGGTTCGGGGCGATGGAGCAGGGCTCGTTCCTCCGGCAGCTGGGTCAGCCGCTCGTCATCTGGACGGACCGCTTCACCGGCACGTCCGTCACCCTCGATCCCCCTGAGGTGGCACCGCTGGTGCAGCTCTGGCTGGCCAACGAGCTCGACGCCTACGCCGGAGCACAGCTCCCGCCCGGGTTGCTGTCGCTGATCGAGCGGGCCCGTCCGTACCTACCGCCTCAGCTCGCTGGCAACGCCGTCTGGACGTAGAGCTCGAGAACGGCGCCGTCCGGGTCAGGGCGAGGGGGCGCACACCTGTGAGCGAGGGCCAACGCCGGACCCCAACTAGCCTGGAGGCATGCTCCCCACGCTCGACCAGCTCACTGCCGCCCTCGCCACCGTCGAGGACCCCGAGATCCGCCGCCCCATCACCGAGATCGGGATGGTGAAGTCTGCCCTCGTCGACCCCGACGGCACCGCGCGGATCGGGATCTTCCTGACGATCAGCGGCTGTCCGATGAAGGACACCCTGACGTCGCGCGTCACGGAGGCCGTGGGGCGGCTCGAGGGCGTGACCAACGTCGTCGTGGAGCTCGACGTCATGAGCACCGAGCAGCGGCAGGCCCTGCAGACCCTCCTCCGCGGCGACAACCCCGTCCGGGACATCCCCTTCGCCCAGCCCGGATCGCTCACGAGGGTGTTCGCGATCGCCTCCGGCAAGGGCGGCGTGGGCAAGTCCTCAGTCACCGTCAACCTGGCGGCTGCCATGGCCGCGAAGGGCCTCCGGGTGGGTGTCGTCGACGCCGACATCTACGGGTTCTCGGTGCCCCGCATGATGGGCGTCGAGCACCGCCCGACCCAGGTCGAGCAGATGATCCTGCCGCCGTCGGCTCATGGCGTGAAGGTCATCAGCATCGGGATGTTCACCGCCGACAACACCCCCGTGGTGTGGCGCGGGCCGATGCTGCACCGCGCTCTCCAGCAGTTCCTCGCGGACGTGTACTGGGGTGATCTCGACTACCTGCTCATGGACCTCCCCCCAGGCACCGGCGACATCGCGATCTCGGTCGCGCAGCTCGTGCCCACGGCGGAGATCCTCGTCGTGACGACCCCGCAGCTCGCGGCGCAGGAAGTCGCCGAGCGCGCCGGTTCGATCGCCCTGCAGACCCACCAGCGCATCGCGGGCGTGGTCGAGAACATGAGCTACCTGCCCTGCCCGCACTGCGGGGAGGCCGTGGACGTGTTCGGCTCCGGAGGCGGCGAGGCCGTGGCGAAGTCGCTGTCGCGGCTCCTCGGCGCAGAGGTCCCGCTCCTCGGTCAGATCCCCATCGACAAGCGCCTGCGCGAGGGCGGCGACAACGGCCGTCCGCTCGTGCTCGACGAGCCGGACTCACCCGCGGGCAAGGAGCTGCTCAACGTCGTCGACAAGCTCACGGGCAAGCCGCGAGGCCTGGCCGGCATGTCCCTCGGCCTGAGCCCCGCCAAGAGGGCCTGACCCGGTCTAAGCCGAGACACCTGCCCGGCCCAGGGCTGACGTGTCTTGCGCTGCCGGAGCTCGCTGGGCGTCCGCACGCGCGGGTACGCCAGACCGAGCCCGCTCCGGCGAGACACCTTCAGGAGGTGTCTCGTCCTAGCCGGGCCCCGTGATCGGTTCACGTCGTGTCGGGGTCCCAAGGCGGGGCCTCGCCGGGCACGAGCTGTCTGCGCGCAAGCACGCCGGGCACGGGCTCGTCCTCCTCGTCCTCGAACAGGTGCTTGCGGACGAACTCCTTCGGGTCGAGCGACCGCAGGTCGAGATCGGCGACCTCCGGACCGAGCTCCGCCTTGAGGTCCTCGCTCATCGACTTCAGGTAGACGCGGACCTTGCGCAGGTTCCGCCCCACGTCCTGAGCGATGCCGGGGAGCCGGTCGGGACCGAACACGAACAGGCCCAGGAGCAGCAGCACTGCAGCCTCCGGCCAGCCCAGCCCCCCCAGCACGTCAGCTCTTCTTGTCTTGGAGGGTGAGGCGAGCGGTGCTGCGCGCACCGCCTCGCAGGTAGGTGACCGTGATCGTGTCGCCGACCTGGAAGCTGCGCAGGATCACGACGAGCTGGTCGACGCTGCCGACCGCACGACCGTCGAGCTTCAGGATCACGTCTCCCGTCCTGAGCCCAGCCTTCTGCGCAGATCCCCCCGCCAGGACCGTGGACAGCTTGGCCCCTCGAGGGCCGTTGCCGTCCGCGCCGACCGTGGTGGCCGAGACCCCGATGGCGGGGTGCGTCGCCTTTCCGGTGCGGATGAGCTGCTCGGCGATCGACCGCGCCTCGTCCACCGGTATGGCGAACCCGACGCCGATGCTGCCGCTCTGAGCGTCCACGCCGCTGCTGCCCAGCGTCGCGATCGCTGAGTTGATGCCGATCACCCGGCCTGACCCGTCGACCAGCGCTCCGCCCGAGTTCCCGGGGTTGATGGCAGCGTCGGTCTGGATGGCGTTGAACAGCGGCGCGGCCTCCCCTCCGCTCTCGGAAGGCACCCGGACAGTACGGTTCAGCGCGCTGATGATCCCGGCCGTGACGGTGCCGGCGAGTCCCAGCGGGGAGCCGATCGCGATCACGGGGTCACCGACCACCAGGTCGCTGGAGGAGCCGAGGGCGGCGACAGGCAGACCCGTGGCACTGACCTTGACGACGGCCAGGTCCGTCTCGGGGTCGAGGCCCACGATCGTCGCCCTCTTGTCGGTGAGACCCGAGCCGTTGAAGGAGACCGTGATCGTCCCCGCGCCCTTCGCGGCCTCCCCCACGACGTGGTTGTTGGTCAGGATGTAGCCGTCGCTGCGGACGATCACGCCAGATCCGGTCCCTCCGGCGAGGCCCGTGTCCACCGAGATGTTGACCACGCTCTTGAGCACCACCGCTGAGATGGCGGCCACCGAGCTCGGCGGGCGCAGGACCGGCGCCGCAGGCAGCACAGCCGTCCCCAGGGACGCGGAGGGGTCGCGGAGCACAGCAGGAGCCGCTGAGGTGTGTGACCCCCGTGATCCGACGTAGCCACCGGCGCTCCCCGCGATCAGCGCGGTCGCGAGCACGGCAGCACCCAGCAACCGGGTGCTGTGGCCCTGCCGGACGGGCTGGTCGTCACCGATCGGCTCGGTCGGGTAGCCCCAGGCAACGGCGCCAGTCCTGGCAGGTGGGTCGGCGGCCGACCACCAGGGGTCAGGCGAATCGGGCACGGGGCAGGGCCTCTCCGGAGCGGGTGCGTCCCCTCCATTGTCCTCCAGCTCGAAGGAAGCGTCAGGTGAAGGGGTTCAACCACGCACCGACGCGCGACATGCCCCGCCAGGCCCGCGACAGCATCCCGTCGCCCGCCGAGGCCTTGGTCGTGTGCGGGAGGACCAGCACGGCGTCCTCCACGGCCTCGTCCGGGGCGTCGGACACCAGGGTCCAGGTGTTGCCCTCCCCTGACCACACCATCCGCTCCGTCAGGCCGGAGGACACCCAGACCGTGCCTCCTGCGACCGGGCGCTCGTCGCCGGAGACCGAGCGAGGGAGCCGGCCCCGCTGGACGAACAGCGACAGCGTGGACAGGCCGTCGCTGAACGACAGCTGGAGGACGCTGGAGTGCAGTCGCGCCTCGAACAGCTCCATCCCCGACGGCAGGGTGGACGGGACCGGCCAGCCCTCCGTGCGCAGGGCCGCGAGGTCTGCCTCGTCCAGCCGGTCGCCGGAGGGCTTGACCACCTCCGCGGTCTGGGCCATGACGTCGCCAGCTGTCAGCTGCAGCCGGACGAACGAGCTCGTCCGCACGACAGCGCCGTCCGTGTCGAGCACGTCCCGTCGGACCACCAAGCCGGTCTCACGATCGACCCAGAAGCGCCCGGCGAGCGAGCCGATGCCCCGGGTCCCTGGGCGGACGGCCTCGATCAGCTCTGTCCGGCGCCCCGAGCAGATCCGGTCCCCGACGATCCGCAGCTCGTAGTTCTTGGCCAGCAGGACCAGCAGCTTGCGATCGAGGACGTCCGCGGCTGCGACGGTCTGGTCCTGGGCGTACAGGACGTGGACCTCGCTCCCTGCACCGGGCACGTGCCGGATCTGCAGCACCGTGAAGTGCGCCTCCCCGGACCTGGTGCTGACGACGTGCTGCGTACCGCTCCACGCCCGGGTGCGTGCGACGCGCGCGGCGTTCTCGAGCAGCTCGATCGCCGCCACCGAGCGCGAAGCCACGGGGGTGACCGGGCCGTCCGGGCCGGGGGCGACCAGCGCGGAAACGGGAACTCCCGTGAACAGCGCGCCGAGGCCCGTGAGCAGCAGCAGCAGCCGCAGGCGCGTCAGGGACACGGCGTCGTCGTGACAGTCGGCGGCGTCGTCATGGCGCGGGGGCGGGCGACCGGGTCGAGGACACCGACACGACGTCGAGCTCGGTGAAGGGCACCTCGTTGGACGTCGCACCGTGGTCACGCACGAAACCCGCGTTCGTGGGGTCGAGGGGAGCCACGGGGCCGCTGGGCGGGGGCCCGGCGAGGCTCAGCGCGCCGCCCAGTCCGAGGGCGACGAGCGCCCCACCCATGGCGGTACGCCTCAGCCGGGCGTGCTCGGAGGAGCGACGTCGACGGTGCGGACGGGCCTCGGGCAGCGGGACGGCAGGTGCGGACAGCAGCCGGGCCGCGAGATCCATCGGGACGGCGGTCGGTTCGAGGCGCAGCGCAGCCTTCAGGCGCCGCAGGGCCTCCACCTCGGCACGGCAGCCGTCGCAGTGGGTCAGGTGGGCCAGGACCTCGTCACGTCGGGTGTGGTCGAGCTCGCCATCGATGAAGGCGGTGACCGCGTGACCGAGGTGGGCGCTCATGCGAACGCGGCCGCCTTCTCCGGAGCCCGGTGGGCCAGCGCCGCCCGCAGCTGCGAGCGCCCACGGTGGATGCGGCTGCGGACCGTGCCGATCTTCACGCCGAGGGTCGCGGCGATCTCCTCATACGACAGCCCTTCGAGGTCGCACAGGACGACGGCCGCGCGGAAGTCCGGGGGCAGCGCATCGAGGGCAGCCTGCACGTCCCCGTCGAAGTGCGTCTCGTCGTAGGCCTGCTGAGGGCTGAGCTCGCGGCCAGGGATGCGCTCGGCGTCGTCCGGGAGCGCGTCGAAGCGGATCCGGGCCTTGCGACGCACCATGTCCAGGAACAGGTTGGTCGTGATGCGGTGCAGCCAGCCCTCGAACGTGCCGGGGGTGTAGCTGGACAACGAGCGGAAAACCCGCACGAAGACCTCCTGCGTGAGGTCCTCTGCGTCGTGGCGGTTGCCGGTCAGGCGGTAGGCGAGCCGGTACACCCGGGCCGAGTGGTCGCGGACGACCTCGTCCCAGGTCGGCGGGGTCCAGACGTGCTCTTCCGTGCTCATGAGAGAAACTGTGCCTCCGGAACCTGGGAAGTGCCTGTCAAAGGTGAACGCGCTTACGGCCCGTCTCGTTCCCGTCGCAGTAGGTTTTGGGTCATGGACAGCAACGCGCTGAACGGCTGGTTGGACTCGTGGCTGCCCGAGGACGTCGCCCTGACTGCGGCTCGGGCCCGCTCGAACGAGGTGGGCGTGGCCTGCGTGGATGCGGTCACGGGTTCGGCCCTGTGCCTGCTCGCGGCCACGAACGGGGCGAAGTCGGTGGTCGAGCTGGGGACCGGAGCGGGCGTGTCCGCGCTCTGGATCCTGCGCGGGATGCGCGCGGACGGGGTCCTCACCAGCGTCGACCCCGAGACCGAGCACCAGAGGCTGGCCAAGCAGTCTCTGGTGGAGGCCGGCTACGGGTCCGGTCGGGTGCGCCTGATCGCGGGCCAGGCTCTCGAGGTGCTGCCGCGGCTGTCCGACGGCGCGTACGACATGGTCTTCTGCGACGCGTTGAAGACCGAGAACGGCGACTACCTGACCGCCGCCCTTCGGCTGCTCAAGCCTGGTGGGCTGGTGGCCTTCGCCGGAGCCCTGGGTGACGGCCGGGTGGCCGATCCCGGCGCCCGGGACTCGGAGACGGTGGCGCTTCGGGAGCTGGCCACCCGGATCCGCGACGAGGACCAGCTCACGTCGGCGCTGCTGCCGATCGGCAGCGGGCTGCTGGTGGGCGTGCGCTCTTAGGCGCGAGAGGTGAGTGCGCGCCTCGCAGGAGCGGCGGCCAGCTGCTCGAGCCACGTCACCAGGAGCCGTACGCCGTAGCCGGTGCCGCCCTTGGTGAGCTCCTCGTCCTCCGCGCCCGACCATGCAGGACCGGCGATGTCGAGGTGGGCCCATGGCCGCCCACCGGCGAACTCGCGCAGGAACAGCGCGGCCGTGATCGAGCCGCCGTTGAGCTTGAGCTTCGGGTCGCCGATGTTGCGCAGGTCAGCGGTCCCGGAGTCCAGCGCCTGCCGGTAGTCCTCGACCAGCGGCATCCGCCAGACGCGCTCACCGCTGGACGCGGCAGCCTGCTCGAGCTGGGTCGCGAGGGCGTCGTCGTTCGTGAACAGGCCGGCGATCTTCTTGCCCAACGCGATGGGCATCGCACCGGTCAGCGTCGCGATGTCAACGATGACGTCGGCGTCGAGAACCCTGTCGGCGTAGGCGATCCCGTCCGCGAGGACCAGGCGGCCCTCCGCGTCGGTGTTGAGCACCTCGACGGTCGTTCCGCCGTACTGCCGGATCACGTCGGAGGGCCGTTGAGCGTCGCCGCTCGGCATGTTCTCGGCCGCGCAGGCGATAGCGGTGACCTTCAGGGGGAGCTTCAGGTCCGCCACGACGCGCAGCGCTGCCAGGACCGCCGCGGCGCCGCCCATGTCCATCTTCATGGTGAGCATGCCGTCGTTGGGCTTGATCGAGATGCCGCCGGTGTCGAACGTGATCCCCTTGCCGACCAGCACGACGTGCCTCGACCCGCCACCGTCGTAGGTGGCCTCGATGACGCGAGGGGGGCGGGAGCTGCCCATGCCGACCGCGGCGACCCCGCCCCAGCCCTCGGCCTTGAGCTCCTTGTCGTCGCGGACCCGGAAGGTCAGCCCCTTGAGCAGGCCCTTGGCCTGAGCCGCCAGCCAGGCGGGTGTCTTCTCCAGCGCCGGCGTGTTGACCAGGTCTCGGGCGACGGCGGTGGCCTTGGCGACCGCCACCGAGCGGGTGAAGCTGGCGGTGAGGGCCTTCGCGTCGGGAACGACGATCGTGACGTCCGTCAGCACCGCCGGCTCGGAGGCCTTGACGGTGAACCCGTACGACCCGAGCAGCAAGCCCTCCACGAGCCCTTGCAGGCCCTCCGGTGTGACGGTCAGGCCCCGGAGGTCGACGGCGAGGGAGGCGGAGCCCTTGGCTCGCCTCGCCACGGCCGCGCCGGCCTTGCGAAGGGCGGGCGCCGACCCGTCACCCGTACCGAAGACCGCGATCCGGACGTCGCCGTCCTGCGGGACGCTGATCAGCTCACCGGGCTCGCCCTTGGCCTTCTCCAGGGCCAGCAGGCCGTCGGGCACTGCCAGCTCCCCCTGCACCCGGGGCGGATCGCCAGGCGTCGACGGCACGACGAGGAACGCCGAGCTCGGGAGGGACTGGCTGAGCCTCAGGGTCGGGAGCGTGGCCATCTGCGACTAGGAGACGACAGCCTTGAGAGCGTCGCCGAGAGCGGTGGCCTCCTCGGCGTTGAGCTCGACGACGAGGCGCCCGCCACCTTCCAGCGGGACGCGCATGACGATGCCGCGACCCTCCTTCGTGACCTCGAGCGGGCCGTCGCCCGTGCGCGGCTTCATGGCCGCCATCGCCGTACCTCCATCAGTCAGTTGCGCTGCGGGAGATGTCCCGAGCCGCCGTGTTGTGTCCATTCTCCTGCATCGCGCGCTCGGCGTCGAAACAGGCACCCATCTGGTTGGCTGTGGGCATGGCTGATCCTGTGCTCCTTGACGTCACGAGCGGCGTCGCAACCCTCACCCTCAACCGCCCCGAGGGCATGAACTCCCTCACCGTCGAGGCCAAGGTCGGCCTCAACGAGGCCGTCCGCGCCATCGCCGCCGACCCGTCGGTCCGGGCCCTCGTGCTCACCGGCTCGGGAAGAGCCTTCTGCGTGGGGCAGGACCTCAAGGAGCACGCGGCCCTGTTCGACGCCGGCGACGCTGCGCCGCTCAACACCGTCGCCGTGCACTACAACCCGCTCGTCACGATGCTCTTCGAGCTGCCCATCCCCACGATCGCGGCGATCAACGGCACTGCTGCAGGCGCCGGCCTCGGACTGGCGTGCGCCCTTGACCTCAGGGTCGGCGCCACCGGGTCGAAGTACACGACTGCGTTCGCGGGCATCGGCCTCACCGCTGACTCAGGCCTGTCCTGGACGCTGCCTCGCCTCGTCGGTGCGGGCCGCGCCGCCGCGCTGCTCCTGCTCGCGCAGCCGTTCACCGCCGAGCACGCACTCGAGATGGGGTTGGTGAACATGGTCGTGCCGCCGGAGCAGGTGCTCGAGGTCGCCACCGAGCTGGCGCAGAAGCTCGCCGTCGGCCCCACCGCCGCGTACGGGCTGATCAAGGAGTCCACCCGCTTCGCCTGGGACAACTCCCTGGTCGACACGCTCGGCAAGGAGGACGAGCTCCAAACGCTGGCCGGCCAGACCGCCGACCACCTCGCAGCCGTCCGGTCCTTCCTCGCCAAGCAGCCCCCCGTCTTCGAAGGCCGCTAGGACGTCCGCTCGACGTACGCGGCGAAGCGCTTCAGGGAGCGCTGGACACCAGCCTTGAAGGCCGGGCGAACGAGGGGCCAACCGAGCCTGCCGACGATCCCGAGGGGAAGGTCCAGCACCTCGCTCCAGACGAGCTCGCTCCCGCCAGGCGCCGTGCGCACCTCGAACACGCCGGTCCCCTTGACGATGCGGCCCGTGTGCAGGACCTCGCAGCGGTGGGGCGGCTCCCAGACCGTGATGACCATCGTGTCGAGAAAGCCGAGGGGCCTGCGCCCGGTGTAGGCCTGGAGGGTCCCGCCGACGCTGTTGCCCGTGCCGGTGACCACCGTGCCCAGCATCCACTCGCCCTGGCTCGGCCAGTCCGTGACAGCCCTCCACGTCGTCTCGACGGGGGCTTGCACGTGCACCGTGAGGACGAGCTCTGCAGCCATGCCGCCCAGTCTCAGGGGCTGAGGGTGCCGTCGCCACTCGGAGAGGCTTCCTCGGGGGGCGCGCTCGGGAAGGCGGGTGCGCTCCAGGCCCGCGGCTCGGCGGGGGGCGCCGGTGAACCTGCGACCCGGGTGGGGGGCTCCTCGGCATCGGCGAGGCCTTCCGGAGCCTCCTCCAGCGCGAGCACCTCCGGGAAGTCGTCCCACCCGCCGGCAGCCTCCGTGGCCTCCGCCTGCGGTCTCGGGGGCTGGGGCTCCCACCAGCTGGTGCTGGCCGCTGCCTCGGGCTCGGGCTCGGGCTCGACCAGGGGTTCCTCGACCGCTGCCGGTTCCTCCACCACGGGAGCCGGCTCCTCGACGGCGGGCGGCATCTCCGGTTCGGCAGCCGTGCGGCGTGACCAGGCCACCACCTCCGGGGCTGGGTTGTTCGGTGCGGGTGTGCGCCAGGGCGTCCTGTGCTCCGCAGCCGCAACGGGCTCCACGGGCTGGCGTGCGTCGGCAACGGCCTGCTGCAGCGTCGCGATCTGGGCGTCTCGGCCGGCCAGCTCCCGCGCGAGCCTGTCGAGCACGCGGTCGACCTCCGACATCCGGTAGCCACGGAGCGTCATGCCGAAGCGGACCTCGGCGATGTCCTCCGGCTGAACCATCAGGTCGGGAAGACCGATGTCCGCCGCGTCGGCCGGCGCGTCGACAAGGAGGTCACCGTCGTGCGTCGCGGCGACAGCAGCGATCAGCAGGACGACCAGGACGGCGGCGACGACGAGGGCGGTGAGCACGAGGGCATCCTCCCATCTCCGGCGCTCCAGTCCCGGGAAGCTGCGATCAGGGAGGCGGATCCGCCTCGAGCACCTCGCCGACGGACGGCGCCATCAGCACGGGGTCGGCCAGACCGGCCGCGATGAGGTCGAACGCCTCCGAGACCGAGGAGGCCCACTGGAGTGCCGCTGCCGACTCCGCCCGGACGAACCCGCGCTCGACCATCAGCGCCACCTGGTCGCGCAGCGGCTGCCAGAGCCCGTGCAGGTCGATGGCCACGACCGGCTTGTCGTGCATCCCGAGGAAGCGGGAGGTCCAGACCTCGGTGAGCTCCTCGAGCGTCCCCAGGCCGCCGGGGAGCGTCAGGAAAGCGTCAGATCGCCTGTCCATCAGGCCTTTTCGGGTGCGCATGTCATCCACGACGATCAGCTCGTCCGCCTCGCGGTCGCCCACCTCCAGCTCGAGCAGGGCGGCCGGGATGACCCCGACGGTGTACGCGCCACCTGCACGTGCGGCCCGTGCCACCGCCCCCATGCAAGAGAGATCACCGCCGCCGCTCACCAGCGAGTGACCCCGGCGGGCGAGCTCGCTGCCGACCTCAGCGGCCAGCTCGACGTAGGACGGGTCGATCGTCAGCGAGCTGGCGCAGAAGACGCAGACCGCCGCCACTCAGGCGTCCTCGAACTCGCTGCGCTCGGCGTCCTTGATGATCTGGACGGCCTCGTCGACGTCGTCGGTGAGCGTGAACAGCTCGGTGTCCTCGGGGCTGACCTTGCCGTCCTCGACGAGGGTGTTCTTGATCCAGTCGAGCATCGGGGTCCAGTAGGTGGTGCCGAACAGCACGAGCGGGAAGCTCGTGATCTTCCCGGTCTGGATCATGGTCACGGCCTCGAAGATCTCATCGAGCGTGCCGTAGCCGCCAGGCATCCCGACGTAGCCGATCGAGTACTTGAGGAAGCAGGTCTTGCGGGCGAAGAAGTAGCGGAAGACCATCCCGAGGTCGACGAACTCGTTCATCGACTGCTCGAAGGGCAGCTCGATCCCGAGCCCGACGGAGGTGCCGCCTGCCTCGTGACATCCCTTGTTGGCCGCCTCCATGATCCCCGGCCCACCGCCGGTGATGACCGCATAACCGGCTTCGCTCAGCTTCCGGCCCAGCAGCTCCGCCTGCTGGTAGTACAGGTCGGTGGGATGGGTCCTGGCCGACCCGAAGACCGTGATCGCCTTGGGCAGCTCGGCCAGCATGCCGAAGCCCTCGACGAACTCGGACTGGATGCGAAGCACCCGCCACGGGTCGGTGTGCACCCAGTCGGACGGGCCACGGTGGTCCAGCAGCCGCTGGTCGGTGGTGCTGTGACGCACCTGCCGGCCGCGGCGGCGTACGGGCCCTTCCTGCCGCTCCTGCCGCTGGGTTGACGCCTGTGCATCTGCATTGGCCTCGACCGAGTGGTGCTCGACGTCACGCCTGCTGTCTTCCATGCAACGAACCTAACCGGCGAGGTAGCCGCGCAGCAGGTGCGTCGCCCTGGTGATCTGACGGACGTCGACGTGCTCGTCACGGGTGTGCGCGAGGTTGGGGTCGCCCGGTCCGAAGTTGAGGGCGGGGATCCCCAACGCCGAGAAGCGTGCGACGTCCGTCCAACCGTACTTCGCGAGGGGCTTCTCCCCCACCGCCTGGACGAAGTGCGCAGCCGCGGGCTGGGTCAGTCCGGGCAGGGCACCCGCGGAGGAGTCGGTGAGGACCACGTCGAAGCCCTCGAAGACGTCCCGCACGTGCTGCAGCGCCTCAGCCTCGGAGCGGTCGGGGGCGAACCGGAAGTTCACGGTGACGACGCAGGCGTCGGGGATGACGTTCCCCGCGTGCCCGCCGTCGATGCGGACGGCCTGCAGCCCCTCGCGGTAGACGCACCCGTCGATGTCCACATCCCTTGCCTGGTAGGCCTTCAGGAGCGTGAGCACGGGGGCGGCCGCGTGGATCGCGTTGTCGCCGAGCCAGCTGCGCGCGCTGTGCGCACGGCGTCCGGACAGCGGTACTTCGACCCGGAGCGTCCCCTGGCAGCCGGCCTCGACCTGCCCGTTGGTGGGCTCCATGAGGATCGCGAGATCAGCGTCGAACCACTCGCGGTGGTCCCGGACGAGCTGACCGAGGCCGTTCTTCGAGGCCTCGACCTCCTCGTTGTCGTAGAGCACGTAGGTCAGGTCGTATGCCGGCTCGGTGAGGGTCGCCGCGAGGTGAAGCAGCACGGCGTCGCCGCTCTTCATGTCGCTCGTGCCGCAGCCGAAGAGCAGGTCGCCCTCGCGTCGTGAGGGCACGTTGTCCGCGGTCGGGACGGTGTCGAGATGACCGGCCAGCAGGACCCGCTGGGGCCGCCCGAGAGAGGTTCGGGCCACCACGTTGTTGCCGACCCGGTCGACCGTCAGGTGCGGCAGCGACAGGGCCTGGTGCACCAACGTCGCGAGGCGGTCCTCGTCACCGCTGACCGAGGGGACGTCGACCAGCGCCGCCGTCAGTGCCACGGGATCGGTCACGAGGTCAAGGGCCATGCGGCCATCCTGCCAGCCATCCCTAGTCTGGTGCCCATGACGACGCGCGCTGCATGGGGCCACGGCCTCGCCACCCTCACTGCCGACGACCAGGTCCTCGACACCTGGTACCCGACCCCTCAGCTCGGAGCGCATGACGGGAGCGCGGCCGCCCCAGAGCTGCTGGCGCTGGCCGGCAGCGATGAGGCCCGCGGGGTGCGTCGTGAGCTCGTGCTGCGTGAGATCGACCTCGACGCCGCGCCGGCGGATGCCTCAGACGTGTACCTGCGCCTGCACCTGCTCTCGCACCGGCTCGTGACTCCGCACTCCGTGGACCTCACCGGGCAGTTCGGCCTCCTGGCGAACGTGGTCTGGACCTCGCGGGGCCCTTGCGCGGTCGAGGGCTTCGAGCAGACCCGGCTGCGGCTGCTGGCCGGTGGACCGGTCCTCGTGCACAGCGTGGACAAGTTCCCGCGGATGGTCGACTACGTGCTGCCGAGCGGGGTCCGGGTCGCGGACGCGGACCGGGTTCGCCTCGGCGCGCACCTGGCCAGCGGCACGACCGTGATGCACGAGGGCTTCGTGAACTTCAACGC
>JAODNB010000066.1 GCA_025464795.1 Frankiales bacterium | reverse complement strand
CGGGGCACGAGGCGCCGTGCCGGGGGAGCCGGACGACCCGGACGTCGTGGCAGAAGTACTTCCCGCCGAACTGCGCACCGATGCCCAGGCGAGCCGTCAGCTCATGCACCTGCAGCTCGAGGTCGAGGTCGCGAAACCCGTGACCCGTCGGCGACCCTGACGTTGGGATGCCGTCCAGGTACTTCGCGGAGGCGTACTTCGCCGTCTTGAGGGCGTACTCCGCGGAGGTGCCGCCGATCACGATCGCCAGGTGGTACGGGGGACAGGCCGCGGTGCCGAGCGACCGGATCTTGTCCTCCAGGAAGCGCATCATGGCCTTCTCGTTGAGGACGGCCTTGGTCTCCTGGAACAGGTAGCTCTTGTTCGCCGAACCGCCGCCCTTGGCCATGAACAGGAAGTCGTAGGAGTCGTACGGCGTCGCGTAGGTCTCGATCTGCGCGGGCAGGTTGTTGCCGGTGTTCTTCTCCTCCCACATCGTCAGCGGAGCCAGCTGCGAGTACCGCAGGTTGAGCTGCGTGTAGGCGTCGTAGATCCCCCGCGACAGGTGCTCTTCGTCGTGGCCGTCGGTGAGGACGGTCATGCCGCGCTTGGCCATGACGATCGCGGTGCCGGTGTCCTGGCACATCGGCAGCACACCGCCCGCCGCGATGTTGGCGTTCTTGAGCAGGTCCAGCGCGACGAACTTGTCGTTCGGCGACGCCTCGGGGTCATCGAGGATGCGTCGCAGCTGGGCGAGGTGCGCCGGACGGAGCAGGTGCGCGATGTCGCGCATCGCGGTCTTGGCCAGTAGTGACAGGGCCTCACCTGATACCTGCAGGAAGGTGCGCCCGAGGGCGGTCGTCGTGGACACGCCCTCGGACGTCAGCAGCCGGTAAGGGGTGTCATCCGCGCCGAGCGGGAGCAGGTCTGTGTACGCGAACTCAGGCATGGCCTCAGTCTAGGTTTGCTGCATGCACCCTCGGCAGGCGGTCGTCGCGAGCTGGTCCCGAGTGCGAGCCGGGTCCTGGGGCGCGGCGCAGAGCGGGCTCGCTGCGGCAGGGGCGTGGGCCTTCTCGACCCAGGTGCTCGGTCACACCCGGCCGTTCTTCGCGAGCGTCGCAGCGGTCGTGAGCCTCGGGCTCACCGCGGGTGGCCGGCTCCGCAGGACGGCCGACGTCGCCGCAGGGGTCGCCCTGGGGGTGGCCGTGGGAGACCTCTGGGTGTCGCTGTTCGGCCAGGGGGTGTGGCAGATCGGCGTCGTGGTCTTCTTCGCCCTGCTGCTGGCCATCGCGATCAACGGAGCAGGGCTCGCGGTCAGCCAGGCCGCTGTGCAGTCGGTGTTCGTCGTCGCCCTGCCGCGCACCCCGAACAGCGGCTTCCACCGCTGGCAGGACGCGATCGTCGGAGGCGCCGCGGCTCTCCTGGTGGCAGCGCTGCTGCCCCACGACCCGTGGAAGGACGTCCGGCGCTTCCGAGGCCGCTACCTCACCGAGCTGGCGGAGGTCCTGCGCGAGACCGCGTCGGCCGCACGCACCGGTGACAGCGCTGCGGCTGCGGAGGCGCTCGGCCGCGGACGCTTGCTGGAACCGGTGCTGACGAAGTGGGAGCAGGCGATCGAGACGGGTCGGGAGACGACCCGGCTGTCACCGCTGCGTCGCGGCGACAGCCGTCCGCAGGTCGCCTTGGTCCGAGGGCTCACCCGCGCCACCCGCAACCTGCGGGTGCTGGTGCGCAGGTCCATGGTGGCTCTCGAGACGGGCGACCCGTTGCCGGCGGAGATGCCGGCGCTCCTCGAGGAGCTCGCTGAGATCCTCGCCCCTGACACGTCCGCTGCCGACGCCATCGAGCCGCTGATCGTGTTCGCGGCCAAGCTGGACCCGGTGCGGCTGCGGGCCTCGAGCCTGTCCGGCCAGGTGGTCGTGGCTCAGCTCAGGGTCGTCGTGATCGACCTGCTCGAGGGGCTCGGCCTCGACCACGACCGCGCAAGGGAAGCGCTGCCCAGCCTCACGGGCTGAGGAGCGCCCGATAGGCCCTCACGATCAGCTCGGCACACGTTGAGGGGGACAGGGCGGTGCTGTCGATCTGCAGCTGGAACAGCGCCGGGTCGTTGGCGTCGGTCTTGTAGAGCTTCTTGGTGTAGTGCTCGCGGGCGCTGTCGACCTCGTGCATCTGCCGGCGGGCCGTGGCCTCGTCGATCCCGAGACCGCTCATCGCCTGCGCGAGGCGGGCCGGCTCCGGCCCGAACAGTCGAACGCGCAGGACGTCGGGCTCGTCGCGGAGCACGCAGGACCCGCCGCGTCCGAGTACCACCGCACCCGTCGACACGGCGTCGCGGAGCACCGTCTCGGACTGCGCGCGGAAGGCCTCGGCCTCGTCGAAGTTGAGCAGCGTCACGCCGGCTGCTTCTCCGAGGACGCCGGAGGACAGCGGCGAGAGGATCGAGAAGAACTTTCCGGTGAACCCCTTGTTGGGGGTGCCCTTCTCGGCCTCCTCGACGCTGACCTGCAGCGCGTTGGCGATGGTGCCGCTGATGGCCCGGTCGAGCAAGGGCAGGTCGAGCTGCTCGGCGACGAGCGCGGAGATCTCTGCACCCCGGAGCCCGTAGGCAGCTGAGATGGTCACACCAGGCATGAGCGAACTCTAGGCCAGGCCGCGAGCGTGGAAGGCGGCCTTCGCGGAGGGGGCCGCCTGGCTGCCGTAGAGCGCCTTGACGGTGGCGATGGTGACCTGTGCGGCCGCGGGCATCGTCGTGTCGACGGCGAAGGAGAACTGCGCCCGGATGATCGCGGTGTCGGCCTTCGTCGGGCCGAGGGCGGTGCGCATGCCGTTGAGCGCGCTGCTCCAGATCTCGCCGTCGTCGTGCACCTCACCGTCCAGGCTGGTCGGGTAGGACTTCGTGCCGTCTGTGCGGCGCAGGCAGTGCACCGGGCCATCGGTGTAGCTGACCGAGTCCCAGTCGGCGATGCACGGCTCGTCCTTGGTCGGGGCGTACCGCGTCGAGACGGCCTGAGCCCAGTAGTCGCCGAAGCCCTCGCCGATCGCCCCGGCCTGCTCCGACGTGCCGAACCCGGGCACCTGGCTGTCCTGGATGGCGTGCCCGTACTCGTGCAGGATGACCTCGGCGTCCTCCGCGTCATCGACCCCGCCCTTGCCGAAGCGCAGGACGTCGTCCTTCTGGTCGCCGTTGTAGTAGCTGTTGTCCACCCCGTACTGGTTGATCTTCATGCGCTGGGGCTCGTTGTTGACGTTCGTGAACCCCAGCTCGTGGAGGTACAGCTGGGCTTGCGTGGCCCAGTAGTAAGCCATCACCTGCTCGAACCGGTCGTCGTCACGGTGGTAGGTGAAGGGTGCCGTGGCGAGTGGCCCCGTGCCGGTGTCGACGGAGGCGTAGTCCCCGTGGAGGTAGCCGCTCCCGTCCAGGTGCGTGAGGGTGACGGTCCTGTACGCGTCCTGCAGGGCGGCGTAGTCCGCATCCTTCTGGTCGGTCAGGCCCTCGTCCTGGAGCGTGGCCACGGGGTTCGGCGAGAACACGGTGGCGCTGGCGGTGCTCGGCCCGGCCGTCGCCGGAGAGGCGACGAGCGCGAGCGGCAGGAGGGCAAGGGCGACAACATGTGTCCGGCGCATACAGGCACACAAGCACAGCAATGCCTAACCTGCACGCCATGAGATGGATCCTGCTGCTCCGGGCCGTGAACCTCGGGCCGACCAACAAGCTCCCCATGAAGGACCTGAGAGCCGTGCTCGAAGGCCTTGGTCACACGGACGTGACGACCTATCTCAACAGCGGGAACGCGACCTTCCAGAGCCCTTCGCGCTCTGCCAAGAAGCTCGCCCGAGAGATCGAACAGGCCTTGGCGGAGCAGCTCGACCTGGATGTCCGCGCCTGCGTGCGTTCCGACGCCTCCCTCAGGAAGGCCCTCGAAGAGCTTCCCGACCTCAAGGGCTACGTCGTCTGCAGCATCTTGTTCGACAGGCCGACGCCGTCGGCGCTGAGGGACTTCCTCGCCAGAGACTGGTCGCCTGAGGTCACGGCCGGCAACGACCAGGTGCTCTACCTGGGCTTCGCGAACGCCGCGAAGACGAAGCTCACCAACGCGAAGATCGAGAAGCTCCTGGGCGTGGGGACGACAGCTCGCACCCCGGCGACCCTGCGCAAGCTCCTCGCGGCGACCTAGGCCAACGAGAGGTCGACGACAACGGGGGCGTGGTCGGAGGGTCCGGTTCCCTTGCGGGCGTTCCGGTCCACGTAGGCGTCGCTGACGACGACGCGGTCGTTGGCGAGGACCAGGTCGATCCGCATCCCCTTGTTCTTGTGGAACATCCCGGCTCGGTAGTCCCAGTACGAGAAGACCTCGTCGTACTTCAGTGACCGGGGCTGGACGTCGGTGAGCCCCAGGTCCGTGATGGCTCCTAGGGCCGCACGCTCGGCAGGGGTGACGTGCGTCGACCCGACGAAGTCCCGGATGTCCCAGACGTCGGCGTCGTTCGGCGCGATGTTGAAGTCGCCGGTGGACACGAACGGACCCGTCCCCACCTCGGTTGCGATCGCGTCGCGGTAACGGGCCAACCACTCGAGCTTGTACGCGTAGTGCGGGTCGCCGACGCTTCGGCCGTTGGGCACGTACAGCGACCAGATGCGGAGGCCGCCGCAGGTGGCGCCTACGGCGCGTGCTTCGACCTTCGGCATGGCGAGCAGGGCGTCGTCCTCGGGCGCGAAGCCGGGCTGGCCCTCGAAGCCAAGGGACACGTCCTCCAGTCCGACCCGCGACACGATGGCGACACCGTTCCAGCGGCCGTCGCCGTGGTGAGCGACCTCGTAGCCGAGCGACTCGGCGTGCTCGGACGGGAAGTCCGCGGTCTTCGTCTCCTGGAGGCAGACGACGTCGGGTTCAGCCAGCTCCAGCCACTCGTTGAACCGGGGGAGCCTCGCCCCGATCGAGTTGACGTTCCAGGTCGCGACTCTCAACGGCCTGCGTGCTCGAAGTCGATCGAGGAGTAGGCGGACAGCTTCGACAGGCGGTGCTCGGAGATGACACGTCGGATGGTCCCCGACTTGGAGCGCATGACCAGCGACTCGGTCGACGCGCCGCCGCCGCGATAGCGGACCCCGCGCAGCAGCTCGCCGTCGGTGATCCCTGTGGCGACGAAGAAGACGTTGTCGCTGCGGACCAGGTCGTCGGTCGAGAGGACCTGGTCGAGGTCGAGGCCGGCGCCCGCGGCGTTCTGGAACTCGCTCTTCTTCTGCGGCCACAGCTTTGCCTGGATGACCCCGCCGAGGCACTTCACGGCGCAGGCCGTGATGATGCCCTCCGGGGTGCCGCCGATGCCCAGCAGCAGGTCGATCCCGGTGCCCTCGGTGCAGGCCATCACCGCACCTGCGACGTCGCCGTCGGAGATGAACTTGATGCGCGCGCCGGCCTCACGTACCTCGCGGACGAGATCCTCGTGACGAGGGCGGTCCAGGATGCAGACGGTGACGTCCTCGACGGCGGCGCCCTTGGCCTTCGCGACGGCCTGGACGTTGTGGGCGACGGGAGCGGTGATGTCGACGACGTCGGCGGCCTCGTGCCCGGTGACGAGCTTCTCCATGTAGAACACCGTCGACGGGTCGTACATGGTGCCGCGCTCCGCGACGGCCATGACCGCGATCGCGTTGGGCATGCCCTTCGCCATGAGGGTCGTGCCGTCGATCGGGTCGACCGCGACGTCGCACTCGGGACCCTCCCCGGAGCCGACCTGCTCGCCGTTGAACAGCATCGGGGCTTCGTCCTTCTCCCCCTCGCCGATGACGACGACGCCCTTCATGCCGACCGTGCCGATCAGCTGGCGCATGGCGTCGACAGCCGCACCGTCGCCGCCGTTCTTGTCCCCGCGCCCGACCCATCGGCCGGCGGCCATGGCGGCCGCCTCAGTCACCCGGACCAGCTCGAGCGAGATGTTGCGGTCGGGGGCCTCACGTGCGACCGAGAGGGCCTGCGGGACGTCTGGACTCGTCGGCTGGCTCATGCCGAAAGACTAGTCGGCGAGCGCAGGACGGGACAGTGAGAGGGTGCAGGAGTGACCCGCATCGACCTCGACCCCGCCGAGCTCGGCGTCGCCATCTACCCCTGGCTCAACAGCCTCGTCGTGCCTCGGCCCATCGCGTGGGTCTCGACCCGGTCTGCCGCCGGCGTCGACAACCTGGCGCCGCACTCGTTCTTCACCATCGCCGGCATCGATCCACCTGTCGTCTCCTTCACCTCGGTCGGGCACAAGGACACGCTGCGCAACGTCCTGGCCACCGGGGAGTTCGTGATCGCCTTCTCCAACGAGGAGCTGCTGGACAAGATCAACCTCACAGCGACGGACTACCCCCCGGACACCAGCGAGTACGACGCGGCGCAGCTCACCAGGGAGCCCTCCGCCCGAGTGACACCGGCGAGGGTCGGTGAGTCGCCGGTCGCTCTCGAGTGCGTGATGCTGGACACCAAGGAGTTCGGGTCGTGCACGGTCGTGTTCGGACAGGTCGTGCACGTCGCGGTCGCGGAGCAGGTGATGCGCGACGGCCGCCCCGAGGTGTCGCTCCTCAAACCCCTGGCTCGCCTCGGTGCCAACGAGTGGTCCACCATCGGGGTCGTGACCGACCACCGCCGCGTCCCCTACAGCGAGATCGCGTGAGCGGGCCCTCGAGTCGCGCAGCCGGTACCCGGACCGCCCTGCTGACGGCGGCCCGTGGGGTCTTCGCGGCGTCGGGGTTCGCGGAGGCCTCGATCGCGGACGTGGTCGGTCGGGCAGGCGCCTCGGTGGGCTCGCTCTACCACCACTTCGGGGGCAAGGCAGAGCTCTACCTGGCCCTGTTCGACGACTACCAGTCCGGCCAGGAGGCGCGGGCCGCGGCGGCCGTCCGGTCGGCCAGGCACCAGGGCGAGACCGACCCACTCGCACTGTTCATCGTCGGCGGGGAGTCCTACCTGTCGGGCTGCTGGGCGGAGCGCGACCTGGCCCGGATGTTCCTCGCCGGTGGCGGCCCTCCTGGCTTCGAGCTGCTCGGGCGCAAGCGCTACCGGGAGTGGACGCGGCGCAACGCCGTGCTGCTCGGCAACGAGGACCCCTTCAGCGACGCTCTGGTCCTGGTCCTCACGTCGGTCATCAGCGAGGGCGGCCACGAGGTGGCCGTCTGCGAGGACGAGCAGTCCGCCAAGAGCCTCGCCTCCAACATCCTCGAGCTCATCGCCAAGATCGGACGCTGATGCACGACCACCTGCTCTCCCGTCGTGACGACTACCCGGTGCTGTCGAAGAAGACCTACCTGGCCTCGCACACCCTCGGCGCGATGCACCGCGGCACCCGCGACCGCCTGAGCACCTACGCCGACCTGTGGGCCGAGCGCGGCGTGGTGGCGTGGGAGGAGTGGGCGCCGGAGTGCGTCCGGGTCGCCGACGTCGTCGGGTCGCTGGTCGGAGCACCGGCCGGTACGACGGTGATGCGGCAGAACGTGGCGGACCTGCTCGGTGATGTGGTGTCCGCCCTCGACTGGAAGGGACCTCGCAACCGGGTCGTCACGTCGGACCTCGAGTGGCCAGG
>JAODNB010000028.1 GCA_025464795.1 Frankiales bacterium | reverse complement strand
ACGGCGACGCCCTCGAAGGCGAGCGCAGCGGTGCGCATCTGTTGGGTCGGCTGCAGGGCGGCGCCGAGGAACACCGCAGCGGCGGCCACGACCAGCGTCGCCATGGTCCACAGCCCACCGCCGCCGCGCCACAGCCCGAACACGGCCGTGATGGCGGCTTGGAGGTACAGGGCGCTGCGCAGCTGGGCCATGACCGGATCATCGGCGTCCGGAGGGGAGCACTTGACGGCGCAAACCGCTGGCGCGCACCCGTAACGTGAGCGGGTGCGAAGGTTCCCCGTCCCCGATCCCGGAGCACCGGACCTCACCAGCCCCGGGCGCTTCCTGCTCTGGGTCGCCACGAAGCAGCGCCGGTCGCTGGCCGCTGGAATGCTGTGGGGCGTCGTCTGGATGGGCAGCCAGGCCGTCAGCCCCGCCGCCCTCGGCAAGGCGATCGACGTCGGGGTACGTCGGGACGACCCGAGAGGCCTGCTGACCTGGGCAGGGGTGCTGCTCGGCCTCGGAGCTCTCAGCGCCTTCGCCGGCCTGATGCGGCATCGGTGCGCGGTGAGCAACTACCTGTTCGCGGTGATGCGGACGCAGCAGGTCGTCCTGCGGCACGCGGTCCGCCTCGGCGGGAGCCTCACCGTCCGGGTCCCCGCAGGCGAGGCCGCCAACGTCAGCTCCTCCGACGCGGTGTCCATCGGGAGGTCGCTGGACGTGACGGCACGAGGGGCCGGCGCTGTCGTGTCGTTCGTCGCCGTGGCCTGCCTGCTGCTCGGAACGAGCGTCCCCCTCGGACTGGTGGTCCTGCTCGGCGTGCCTGCCCTGGTCCTCGGCGTGGGACCACTGCTGAAGCCGCTCCACCGGCGTCAGGTCGCCCAACGAGCGACCCTGTCGGAGGCGTCCAACCTGGCTGCCGACACGGTGGCCGGCCTGAGGGTGCTGCGGGGCATCGGCGGCGAGGCAGAGCTCGCCGCGCGCTACCGGGCGGCCAGCCAGCGCGTCCGCGCCGCCGGGGTGGAGGTCGCGAGGGTCGAGGCGACGCTGGACGCGCTGCAGGTCCTGCTCCCCGGCCTGTTCGTCATCACCGTGACGGTCCTGGGCGCCCGGCTGGCGCTCGACGGGAAGATCACCCCGGGCCAGCTGATCTCGTTCTACGGTTACGCGGCCTTCCTCGTGACGCCGCTGCGGACCGCGACCGAGATGGCGGACAAGAGCACCCGTGCCTTCGTGGCTGCCGGCAAGATCATCAGCCTGCTGCGCCTGGAGCCGACTCGCGAGGAGCCGACCGAACCGCTGGTGCCGAGCGGTGCGGGCCTGACCGATCCGCTGTCAGGAGTGGTGATCGAGGACGGCCGACTGACCGCGGTCGTGAGCAGTGAGCCCATCGAGAGCACCGCTCTGGCAGAGCGCCTCAGCGGGTACGTCGACAGCGACGCCACCCTCGGCGGTGTCCCGGTGCGGCAGATGCCCAAGTCCGAGATCCGTCAGCGCGTCCTGCTGAGCGACCAGTCGCCGTGGCTCTACCGGGGCAGCCTTCGGGGTGCCCTCGACCCTCGCGGCGGTCGCAGCGATGACGAGCTCCTGGAGGGCCTTACGACGGCCAGCGCCCTGGACGTCCTCGACAGCCTGAGCGACGGGCTCGACAGCGAGCTCGAGGAGCGCGCCCGCGAGCTGTCCGGTGGCCAGCGCCAGCGGCTGGTGCTTGCCCGCGCGCTGCTGACGGACCCTGACGTGCTCATCCTCGACGAGCCCACCTCGTCGGTCGACGCGCACACCGAAGCACGCATTGCCCTGCGCCTGAAGGGATCTCGGGCCGGTAAGACCACCATCGTGCTGTCGAGCTCCCCCCTGCTGCTCGAGCACGCGGACGTCGTCGTGCTGCTGGTCGAAGGCCGCGAGGCGCTCAGGGGTACGCACGCGCAGCTGCTCAAGGAGCCTGCTTACCGCCGCGTCGTCGCCCGCGAGGACGTGCTCGCATGAGCCGCGCCCTGCCCGTCGCCGATCGCACCTCCGTCACGAGAAGAGCCGCTGAGCTCGCCCGCGACTACCGCCGCCCGCTGCTGATCGGTGCTGTCCTGCAGCTGCTGGCCGCGGCCGCTGCGCTCGTACCCCCGCGGTTGCTGGGGCACCTCGTCGGCGGCATCGACCACGGCCTCACGAGGGCCGACATCGACCGCACGACCCTGACCCTCGCCGCCGCCGTCCTGGCCACCGCCGTCCTCACCCGATGGGCGCGGTTCCGCGCCTTCGTCGTCGGGGAGCAGATGCTCGCCGAGCTGCGCGAGGACTTCGTCGAGTCAGTGCTGACGCTGCCGCTGGGGACCGTCGAGAGCGCCGGCACAGGCGACCTGCTGACCCGCACGACGAGTGACGTCGACTCGCTCTCGCGCACCGTCCGCTTCGCCGTCCCGGAAGTCCTGGTCGCCCTCATCACCTTCGCCGCGACGCTCGTGGCGATGGTCCTCACGTCCCCGCTGATGGCGGCGGCGTCAGCAGTCGCCGTACCCAGCCTGCTGATCGTCTCCCGCTGGTACCTCAAGCGCGCCCCGGATGCCTACCTCGCGGAGCGCGCCGCGGGTTCCGCGTACAACTCACGGGTCGCGGAGTCGGTCGAGGCAGGTCGGACGACCGAGAGCTTGCGGCTCGAGGACGACCGAATCGCCCTCGCCGAGGCGGACATGGCCGCGGCCTACCGCTCCGAGCGGCGGACGCTGCGGTTGCGGTGCGTGTTCTTCCCCGGCTGCGAGCTGTCGTACGTCCTGCCGGTCGTCGGGACGCTGGTCCTGGGCGGGGTGCTCGTGCAGCACCACCGCGCGACCTTGGCCGAGGTGACAGCCGTGACGCTGTACGCCCAGCAGCTGACCAACCCGATCGACATGCTGCTGTCGTGGCTCGACGAGCTCCAGATCGGACTGGCCTCGTTCGCTCGGCTCCTCGGTGTCCGTGACGTGCCGGACGACCGCATCGAAGCGGGCGTCGAGCCGACAGGTCAGGACGTGCGCACCGATGACCTGCACTTCTCCTACGTGGCGGGGCGCGAGGTGCTGGCCGGCATCGACCTCGTCCTCGCACCGGGCGAGCGGCTCGCGGTCGTCGGTCCCTCCGGCGCGGGCAAGTCGACCCTCGGGCGGCTGCTCGCAGGGGTCCACCCGCCCACCAGGGGCAGCGTTTCCGTCGGCGGTGCGGAGCTGGTCGGGCTCCCCGTCGAGCGGCTCCGCAAGGAGGTCTCGCTGGTCACCCAGGAGCACCACGTCTTCGCCGGCACCCTCGCGGACAACCTGCGCCTCGCGCTGCCCGGCGCTGCGGACTCCCAGCTCGAGGCGGCCCTGGCCGCGGTGGACTGGACGCCGATGCCCCTGGACACCGTCCTGGGTGCCGGTGGTCTGCAGCTGTCCCCCGCCCAGGCCCAGCAGGTCGCCCTCGCGCGCCTCGTCCTCGCCGACCCTCACACGCTGGTGCTCGACGAGGCGACCGCGCTGCTCGACCCGCGCGCAGCCCGCCACCTGGAGCGGTCGCTGTCAGCGGTCCTCGAGGGCCGTACGGTCGTCGCCATCGCCCACCGGCTGCACACGGCCTCGGACGCGGACCGGGTCGCCGTGGTCGAGGACGGTCGCGTCATCGAGCTCGGAACGCACGACGAGCTCGTGGCCGCGAACGGCTCGTACGCCTCCCTGTGGCGGTCCTGGCACGGCGACTGAAAGGCTGGGGGCATGCCACCCCAGGTTCTTGTGATCATGGGCTCGGGGGAGACGAGCCCGACCATGGTCACCGTCCACCAGAAGCTCTTCGCCCGCGTCGGCGACGCCTCAGCCGTGCTGCTCGAGACGCCCTTCGGCTTCCAGGAGAACGCGTCCGACATCTCGGAGAAGGCTGTCGCCTACTTCCGAGCGAGCGTCGGGCGGGAGGTCACCGCGGCCGGGCTGCGTGCGCCCGCCGATGACCCCGAGGTGGACACCGATCGCTCGCTCGCCGCCGTGCGCACGGCCAACTGGCTGTTCGCCGGACCGGGATCGCCGTCCTACGCGCTGAGGCAGTGGCGGGGGACGCCGGTGCCTGAGGCGATCGCCGACGTCGCGCGTCGGGGTGTCGTCGTGTTCGCCAGCGCCGCCGCGTGCACCCTGGGGCGCCTCGCGGTTCCCGTGTACGAGGTCTACAAGGTGGGCGCCGAGCCGGTGTGGCTCGAGGGCCTCGACCTGCTCGACGAGCTCGCGGGGATCGCCGCTGCCGTCGTCCCGCACTACGACAACACCGAGGGCGGCAACCACGACACTCGCTTCTGCTACCTCGGTGAGCGCCGGATGCGGATGCTCGAGGCTGAGCTGCCTGAAGGCGTGCACGTCCTCGGCATCGACGAGCACACAGCCCTGATCCTCGACCTCGAGGCCCAGACCGCCACCGTCGCGGGCCGCGGCGGCGTCACGGCCCACGTCCACGGCGCCTCACTGACCTGGCCCGCCGGCACAGTGCTTTCGCTGGACGAGCTCCGGGCCGCCGTCGCAGGACTCTCCACAGCGCACGCACCGGGACCCGTCGTCGCGGTCGTCGACGAGGAGCCGACCGAGGTGCAGCGCTCCCTCGGTGAGGCCGTCGATGCTGCCGAGGCTGCGTTCACCGCCGCCGAGACAGCCAAGGACGCTGATGCCATGGTGGCGGCTGCTCTCGGCCTCGAGTCGGCGATCCGGTCCTGGTCGACCGACACCACGCAGTCACCGGACAACGCCCGCGCCACCAGCGTCCTGAGGTCCTTCGTCGTCCGTCTGGGTGCGGCGGCCGTCGCGGGTCTTCGGGACCCGGCGCAGGTGCTGAGCCCGTTCGTCGAGCCGCTGCTGGCGCTCAGGCTGACGCTGCGAGGTGCGAAGGACTTCGCCAGCGCCGACCAGGTGCGCGACGCCCTGATCGCCGGCGGCGTGCAGATCCAGGACACGCCTGACGGGACGACCTGGTCAGTGGGCTAGCGAGCGCAGCAGTGCGGCGACGGCCACCGGCTGTTCGGCGTGCAGGTCGTGGTGCCCGTCCATCGCCTCGACCCTGGCCCCCTCGATGCCCTCAGCGAGCTCGCGGGCCGTCGCCTCGCTCCGCAGCGTGGGGATGAGCAGGGTCGGTACGGAGACCTCCAGCCCGAAGGGGTCGTGGTCGTACAGGCCCCGGAGCACGAGCTCGTGCCGGGCCCGCGTGAGCCACGGCGCGGCCGTGCCG
This sequence comes from Frankiales bacterium, assembly GCA_025464795.1. GTDB lineage: Bacteria > Actinomycetota > Actinomycetes > Mycobacteriales > SCTD01 > RYN-111. The sequence goes on along the minus strand of JAODNB010000028.1, from coordinate 589 downwards.
TCCGGACGCCGCTCGAAGCACCCGAGGACGCCCGCCACACCCGTCGGGGGCCAGCCGCTGCCGGTGACGCGAGCGACCAGGTCCTCGTACGGGGTCGGACCGAAGTCCGGCGGAGCGAGCACCTCCCAGCAGGCCTCGAACGTCGGGAAGGTGTCGGCGAGCCGGATCCAGCCGCCGTCGACGCAGGCGACACCCCGGAGCAGGTTCGGGGAGTCGGCCGCGAGCTGCAGGACCACGTTGCCGCCCCAGGACTGTCCTGCGACGACCGGACGGTGCAGGCCGAGCACCCTGATCAAGGCCCTGAGGTCCTCGACGACGTCGGCGATCGCGTAGCCGTCGTCCGGCTTCGCCGATGGTCCATGGCCCCGCAGGTCGACCGCGACGACGGTGGCGTCGAGCAGCTCCCCCACGCCCAGCCACATCGCGGCGTTGGACGCGAGCCCGTGCACGAGCAGGTACGCCGGTGCTTCGGGTGGCCCCGACCACGTCAGGCAGTGCAGAGTAGGGCGGCCTGGAAGGCTGACCTCAACCGAGTCCATCCTCTTCACACTGCCACTAGGAACAGGACGTCGCATGAACCCCGACTCCC
>JAODNB010000102.1 GCA_025464795.1 Frankiales bacterium | reverse complement strand
ACATGCGCATGACGATGGCTTCGCCCGGACCGAGCCGGCCGCCCACGGACACCTCTGCGTCCAGGCGCGGGTCCGGGGCGTCGGGGCGTCGGCGCACGACGATGATGAGCCGGCAGGGGTGCTGCGCAGCGGCGCGGGTGGCGGCCTGCTCGGCCTCGGCCACGAGCTTCTCGTCGACGACGGCGACGAGGGTCAGTGCCAGTCCGGACGAGACGGAGCCGGCCTGGCTTCGCTCGGCCGCGAGGGCCTTGATGACCGCGGATCCTGTGGTGTCCCAGAGCGTTGCCATATCAGGGCCTTCTCCATGTCCGACCGTCGCGGGCAAGCATCTCGTCAGCGGCCTTCGGCCCCCACTCGCCGGCGCGGTAGAGCGCGAGGCCTGCGGCCTCTCCATCTTGCTGGCGCCACAGCTCCTCGATGGGGTCGACGACGCGCCAGCTCTCCTCGACCTCCTCGTTCTGCGGGAACAACGAGGCGTCCCCGAGGAGCACATCGAGCAGCAGCCGCTCGTAGGCCTCGGGGGAGTTCTCGGTGAAGGCCTCGCCGTAGGAGAAGTCCATGGAAACGTCGCGGACCTCCATGGTCGTGCCGGGAACCTTGGAGCCGAAGCGCAGGGTCACGCCCTCGTCCGGCTGTACCCGGACAACGAGCTGGTTGGACCCGAGCTCCTCGGTGTCGGACTTCGAGAAGGGCAGGAACGGCGCCTTCTTGAAGATGATCCCGATCTCGGTCACCCGACGCGGCAGGCGCTTGCCCGTACGCAGGTAGAACGGCACGCCGGCCCACCGTCGGGTGTCCACGTCGAGGCGCACAGCGGCGTAGGTCTCGGTGGTCGAGCCGGCCGGGATGTCCTGCTCGGCAAGGAATCCCTTGACCCGCTCGCCGGCGAGCCAGCCCTGGTCGTACTGGCCGCGGACCGCATAGGAGGCGAGCTCCTTGGGGAGCTTGATGGCTCCGAGGACCTTGCGCTTCTCGGTGCGCAGGGAGTCCGCGTCGAAGTTGACGGGCTCGTCCATGGCTGTGAGGGCCAGCAGCTGGAGCAGGTGGTTCTGGAGCACGTCCCGCGCGGCGCCGGTGCCCTCGTAGAACCCAGCCCGGGTGCCGATGCCGACGTCCTCGGCCATGGTGATCTGCACCGAGTCGATGTGGTGGCTGTTCCAGATCGGCTCGAACAGCTCGTTGGCGAACCGCAGCGCCATGAGGTTCTGGACGGTCTCCTTGCCGAGGTAGTGGTCGATCCGGAAGACGTCCTTTGCGCTGAACACGTCGTCGACGAGCTTGTTGAGCTCGATGGCCGACGTCAGGTCGTGGCCGAAGGGCTTCTCGACGACGACGCGGCGCCAGCTCTGCGTGGCATGATTGTCGGCCATGCCCGTGCGCTCCATCTGCTTGAGCACGGTCGGGAAGGCGTTGGGCGGGATCGACAGGTAGAAGGCGGCGTTGCCGCCGGTGCCGTGGGAGGCGTCGAGGTCCAACAGCGTCTGGTGCAGGGTGTCGAAGGCGGCGTCGTCATCGAAGGACCCGGGGAGGAACTTCGTTGCCTCCGCGAGCCGCTGCCAGACCTCCTCGCGGAACTCGGTCCGCGCGCCCTTCTTGGCCGCCTCCTTGGCGATCTGCTCGAAGTCGCCGTCTCCCCAGTCCCTGCGGGCGAAGCCGAGGAGGACGAAGCCAGGAGGCAGCAGCCCTCGGTTCGCGAGGTCGTACACGGCCGGGATGAGCTTCTTGCGCGCGAGGTCGCCGGTGACGCCGAAGACCACCAGAGCGCAGGGCTCGGGGACGCGGGGCAGCCTCCGGTCACGGGGATCGCGCAGCGGGTTCTGGGATGAGCTCATGAGAGGGCTTCCAGCACCTGGCGAAGGCCGTCCGGGGACGTGAGGTGGAGCCGGAGCACCGGCCTGCCGTGGCCTGCGAGCACCTTCGCGTCGCCTGCCGCCTGGGCGGCGATCAGGGTGCCGAACGTGAAGGGCCGGTTCGGGATCTGGAGGTCCTCCGTGACGAGCCCGGTGATCTGCAGGAACGACCCGATCGGCGGACCGCCCTTGTGGTACTGGCCTGTCGAGTGCAGGAACCGCGGCCCCCACCCGAAGGTCACGGGCCGCTCGGTCTTGCGGGCCAGCGGGATGCGGACAGCTGCGAGAGCGCTGTCGCGCAACCGGTCCAGGTAGGCCATCACCGACAAGTAGCCCCGAGGCTGCACCGTGGCGAGCAGGGAGCTGACGGCTGCCGTGAGGGTGCCCGGTCCGTCGATCCACCCTGGGCTCGCGTAGACCTCTACTGCGCCTTCGACGAACAGCGGTGCCTCCGGCGCGGGGGTCTCGTCCAGCAGGCCGCGGGCGGCCTTCTTCGCGCTCTCGACGTCCGGCTGGTCGAACGGGTCGATGCCCAGCAGCCGGCCCGAGATCGCGACGGCGTACTCCCAGGCGAGGAACTGCGCCCCGAGCGTCCCGTCGACGGACGTCCCCAGGGCAGGGGCCTCCGGGCCGATCCGGATGACGTGCACGTCCTCCGCCGGCCAGGTGACCTCGGGGGAGGCGTTGTCGACCACGACGGGCAGCAGCCCCTTGCCCAGCTTGCCGGTCGACTCGGCGATGAGCTGCTCCGCCCAGTCCCCGAACCCGACCAGCGGGGAGCCATCGGCGTTCAGCGCGATCTTGTCGCGCTTGTCGGCACCGAGGGCGGCGCCCAGGTGAAGCGCCGCGTTGTCGTCGTCGCCCAAGGTGCTCAGCATGGCGGCTGCGTCGTCGAGCAAGCTGGCGACGTCGACTCCGGCCAGGGCTGAGGGAACGAGACCGAACGCGGTCAGAGCGCTGTAGCGGCCCCCGACGTGGGGGTCGGCGAGGAACACTGCGCGGTAGCCCTCGTTCTTCGCGAGCTCCTCGAAGGGGGACCCGGGGTCGGTGACGACGACGATCCGCTGCTTGCCGTCGATGCCCGCGGCGGTGAAGGCCTCGAGCAGCACCCTGCGCTGGCTGTCGGTCTCCAAGGTGCTGCCGCTCTTGCTGGAGACGACGACGGCCGTGCGCGTCAGGTCGCCCTGGGCCACGGTCCGCACCTGGTCCGGGTGCGTCGAGTCCAGAACCGTCAGTGGCACGTGCGCGGACGCGCAGATCACCTCTGGGGCAAGAGAGCTGCCGCCCATGCCGCACAGGATCACCCGGTCCACGCCCTCCTTCGCGAAGGCGTCCTTCAACGCGCTCAGCGGACCGAGGAACTGGCGCGACGTCTCGACGACATCCAGCCACCCGAGGCGGATCGCGGCTTCGCTCTCCGCGTGCGCACCCCAGAGGGTCGCATCGTGCTCGAGCAGCTTGCGGGGCACCTCGTCGAGCTTGAGCGCCTCGAGCGCAGCGGTCTGCGCGTTGACGATGCCCTCGCCGTGGACCTGGACCGTTACTCCGACGGTCATGCAGATGCCTGCTTCAGCTGGTCGGTCACCGACTCCAGCAGCTGCTCCCAGGAGGCCTCGAACTTCTCGACCCCCTCCTTCTCGAGCAGGTTCACGACCTCGTCGTAGTCGATGCCCGCTGCCTCGAGGTCGTCCAGCACCTGCTGAGCTGCCTCGTAGCTCCCTGTGACGGTGTCCCCGCCAACCACGCCGTGGTCGGCGACGGCGTCGAGGGTGGCCTCCGGCATGGTGTTGACGGTCCCAGGGGCGACGAGCTCCACCACGTACCGCGTGTCGTCGTAGGCAGGGTCCTTCACGCCGGTCGAGGCCCACAGCGGGCGCTGCGGCTTCGCGCCGGCTGCCTCGAGCGCCTTCCACCGGTCCGTGGCGAAGACCTTCTCGTACCGCTGGTAGGCAAGCTGCGCGTTGGCGATGGCCGCCTTGCCGCGCAGGTCCGACCCCTCGCCGAGGCGCTGGTCGACCTCGGTGTCGACCCGACTGACGAAGAAGCTCGCCACCGAGCCGATGTTGCTGAGGTCGTGACCGTTCAGCCTCGCCTGCTCCATGCCCGCGATGAAGGCCTGCATGACCTCCTCGTAGCGCTGGAGGGAGAAGATGAGGGTGACGTTGACGCTGATGCCCTCAGCGAGCACGGCGGTGATCGCCGGCAGCCCCTCGACCGTCGCCGGGATCTTGATGTAGAGGTTCGGTCGGTCCACCAGCCACCACAGGGCCTTCGCCTCCGCAACGGTGCGGTCGGTCTGGGCGCTGATGCCCGGCTCGACCTCGATGGAGACCCGGCCGTCGACGGTGTCGCTCTCGTCGTACACCGGCTTGAGCAGGTCGCAGGCCCAGCGGACGTCGAAGGTCGTCAGGGCGCGGACGGCCTCGTTGAGGTCGACGCCGCGCAGGGCGAGGTCCTTGACCTGGGAGTCGTACGCCGCCCCGTCGGCAAGCGCCTTCTGGAAGATCGACGGGTTGGTGGTGACCCCGACGACGTGCTTGTCCATGATGAGCTTCGCGACCGAACCCCAGCGCAGTCGCTCTCGGTTCAGGTCAACCAGCCAGACCGCCACACCCGCGGCGGACAGGTCAGCGAGGGCGTCAGTCATGGTCGTGCTCCTTAGTTGCCGGTGGTGGAGCCGCGGGCGAACCCGAGCTTCTCGAGCGAGGCGTGTGCGGCTGCGACAGCCCGGTCTGCGGTCAGCCCGAACTGCTCGTACAGGGTCGAGTAGGGCGCCGAGGCCCCGAAGTGCTCGAGCGAGAGCGGGACGCCGGCATCGCCGATGAGCTCCCACCAGGACTGGGCGATGCCAGCCTCGATCGAGACGCGCGCCCGCACTGTCGGCGGCAGCACCGACACCCGGTAGGCGGTGTCCTGCTCGCGGAACCACTCCATGCAGGGCACGGACACCACGCGGGTCGGCGTGCCCGCCGCCTCGAGCTTCTCCCGCGCAGCCAAGGCGATCTGGACCTCGGAACCGGTGGCGAGGAACAGCACCTTGGGCTTGCCGCCCGTGGCCTCGGCGAGCACGTAGGCACCGCGCCAGGCGTCCTTGACGGCAGACGGCTCCAGGGTGGGGACGTTCTGACGCGTGAGGGCGAGAGCGGAGGGTCGGTCGGCCTTCTCCAGCAGCGTCTTCCAGCAGACCGCAGTCTCGTTGGCGTCCGCCGGGCGGATGACGTCGAGCCCGGGGATGGCGCGGAGGGCGGACAGGTGCTCGATCGGCTGGTGCGTCGGGCCGTCCTCGCCCAGCCCGATGGAGTCGTGGGTCCAGACGTAGGTGACGGGGAGCTTCATCAGGGCGGCGAGCCGGACCGCCCCGCGCATGTAGTCGGAGAACACCAGGAAGGTGCCGCCGTACACGCGGGTGCCGCCGTGGAGGGCGATGCCGTTCATGATCGAGCCCATCGCGTGCTCGCGGATGCCGAAGTGCAGCACCCGGCCGTAGGGGCCGCCCTGGAAGTCCTTGGACTGCCGGTCGGTGGGCAGGAACGAGGGCTCGCCCTTGGGAGTGGTGTTGTTCGACCCCGCCAGGTCGGCGGAGCCGCCCCACAGCTCAGGGATGACCGGCGCGAGCGCGCTGAGGACGTCCCCGGACGCGACGCGGGTGGCCATGCCCTTCTCGCTCGCCTCGAAGGAGGGCAGCGCCTCGACCCACCCGGTGGGCAGGGTCCGGGTCGACATCCGCTCCAGCAGCGCTGCGCCCTCAGGGTTGCTCGCGGCCCAGGCGTCGAACGACTCCTGCCAGCTCGTGTGCAGCGCCCGGCCGCGCTCGACCACGTCGAGGGTGTGCGCCCAGATCTCGTCGGAGACCTCGAAGCTCTTGGCCGGGTCCATCCCCATGATCGTCTTGGTAGCGGCGACCTCTTCGGCGCCCAGGGCCGATCCGTGCGCCTTGCCCGTGCCCTGCTTCGTGGGGGCGGGCCAGCCGATGATGGTGCGGAGGGCGATGAAGGAAGGTCGGTCGGTGACGGCCTTCGCTGCCGTGATCGCCGCGTCGAGAGCCGCGACGTCCTCGGAGTAGGTCCCGTCCTTCTTGATGAAGCTGACGGTCTGCACGTGCCAGCCGTACGCCTCGTAGCGGGCGCACACGTCCTCGGTGAAGGCGATGTTGGTGTCGTCCTCGATGGAGATCTTGTTGTCGTCCCAGATCAGCAGCAGGTTGCCCAGGCGCTGCGTCCCGGCCAGCGAGGACGCCTCTGCGGACACGCCCTCCTCGAGGTCGCCGTCGGAGGCGATGCAGTAGACGTCGTGGTCGAACGGGGACGCCCCGGGCGCGGCATCCGGGTCCAGCAGCCCGCGCTCGCGCCGGGCGGCCATGGCCATCCCGACTGCGTTGCCGACGCCCTGGCCGAGGGGACCGGTGGTGGTCTCGACGCCGACGGTGTGACCGTGCTCGGGGTGGCCGGGGGTGAGGGAGTCCCAGGTGCGCAGCGCCTTGAGGTCCTCCAGCGTCAGCGGGTAACCGTTGAGCACCAGCTGGATGTAGAGCGTCACGCTCGAGTGCCCGCACGACAGCACGAAGCGGTCGCGGCCGACCCAGTTCGGGTCGCTCGGGTCGTGCCGAAGGTGCCGCTGCCAGAGGAGGTACGCCGCAGGGGCGAGGCTCATCGCGGTGCCCGGGTGCCCCGACCCGGCCTTCTCGACCGCGTCCATCGCCAGGGCTCGCACGACGTCCACCGCCTGCTTGTCGAGGTCGGTCCACTCCAGCGTGCTCACGTCTGCTTCCCCTTGTCTGCGGTGATCACCAGCGACCCTATCGGTGCAACACGCTGGCAGGACGGCCACCAGGGCAGGACGCTGGTGAAGGCTCCCCGCTAGAGTTCTGCGCGTGACACTGGCGACGGAAACCTCTTCCGCTGCCGTCTCCGAGGCTCTTCCAGCCCTCACGGGTGCTGCGCGCGCCCGGTCGACGGTCGGCGCCTACGTCGCGCTGACCAAGCCGCGGATCATCGAGCTGCTGCTGGTGACCACCGTCCCGACCATGGTCCTGGCCGCCCGCGGCTGGCCGGGCTGGGCCCTGACGGCGTACACGCTGGTCGGTGGGACCCTCGCCGCCGGCAGCGCGAACGCGCTGAACTGCTGGTGGGACCGCGACATCGACCAGCTGATGCACCGGACCCGCAAGCGCCCCATGGCGCGGCACACGGTGACGCCCACCAAGGCGCTCGTGTTCGGCCTCGTCCTGGGCGTTCTCGCCACCGTCGAGCTCGGGCTCACGACGAACTGGCTGAGCGCCCTGCTGGCGGACGCCGCGATCGCGTTCTACGTGTGCGTCTACACGATGGTGCTGAAGCGCCGCACCCCCCAGAACATCGTGTGGGGCGGAGCTGCGGGCTGCATGCCCGTGCTTATCGGCTGGTCGGCCGTCACGAACGACCTGTCCTGGGCCGCTCTCGTGCTGTTCCTGGTGATCTTCTTCTGGACGCCGCCGCACTTCTGGGCGCTCGCCATGAAGTACCGGGACGACTACGCCCGCGCGGACGTGCCGATGCTGCCGGTCGTCGCCTCGCCGCAGACCGTGGTGCGTCGGATGGTCGGGTACTCCTGGGCGATGGTCGCCACCTCGGCGCTGCTCGCGATCGACGCGTCCGGCCCGGTCTACCTGGTCTCAGCCGTCGTGCTCGGCGCCGTGTTCCTGCGTGAGGCCCACGTGCTGCAGCGTCAGGTCGCCAGCGGCTCCGCCTACAACCCGATGCGGCTGTTCCACTGGTCCATCACCTACCTCGCGCTGCTGTTCCTCGCGGTCGCGGTCGACCAGCTGGTATGAGCCGGCGGGTCGCCCTCGCCACCTGCGCGGCGTGGCCCTCGCTCGACGTCGACGGGCCCCTGCTCCTCGCTGCGCTCGCGGACGAGGGACTCGGGGTCGAGGTGCACGACTGGCGCAGCGGCATCGACTGGTCGCGCTTCGACCTCGTCGTCATCCGGACCACCTGGGACTACTGGGACCACTACGAGGAGTTCCTCGCCTGGACCCGCTCGGTGCCCCGGCTCGCGAACCCCGCGGAGGTCGTCGCGTGGAACACCGACAAGACCTACCTGCGCCGCCTGGCGGAGGCCGGGATCCCCACCATCCCGACGACCTGGCTCCCGCCCGGCTCGGAGTTCACGCCGCCGGACCACCCCTTCGTCGTGAAGGGCAACATCTCCGCCGGCGCTCGCGACACGGCCGCCTACCCGGCTGGAGACGTCACCGCGGTCGCGCACGTCGCCGCCCTGCACGCTGCTGGGCGCACGGTCATGCTCCAGCCCTACGTGTCCGCAGTGGACGCGGAAGGGGAGACGGCCGTGCTGTGCTTCGGCGGCGCCGTCTCCCACGGTGGGTACAAGTCGGCCGTGCTCACCGTCGGCGCGGGTGAGCCCGAGCTCGGCGGCTGGTCCGTCGCGGGGCGTGCCGTGAGTGATGCGGAGGCCGAGCTCGCCCTCCGAGTGCTGGACGTCGTCCGGGGCTGGGGCCACGAGCTGCTCTACGCCAGGGTCGACCTCCTGCCCGGGCCGGTGCTCATCGAGCTCGAGGTCACCGAGCCCTCGCTGTTCCTGAGCTTCACGCCAGGATCGGCGTCGCGCTTCGCTCAGGCGGTACGGGCGTGGCTCGGCGCGTCGACAGCTGGATCCACGACGCCGTCGTGAACAGCAGGGTCGCGCCGAGCACGTGCAGGCCGACGAGCAGCGGGGGAACCCCCGTGAAGTACTGCCAGTAGCCGATCGCGGCCTGCGCGAGGACGAGCCCCGCGAGGATGGCCGTCCAACGGGTGGGCATCAGGATCAGGGCCGCGACCACCAGCCCGACCAGGAGGTAGACGGCGTCCGCGTGCAGCTGGGTGACGTCCCGCGGGCTGAAGGGGAGCCGGTCGACCTTCGGGTCACCGGCGTGCGGCCCGGTGCCCGTCACCAGCGTCCCGAGCACGAGCGCGAGGGCGGTCGAGGCGACCAGCGCTCCGCTCAGCAGGGCCTGCACCCGGTGATCCACGGAACCGGAACGGTTGCGTGAACCCTCGACGGAACCGTTCGCGTTCCGTGGATCATGGAGGCGCTGGACCAGCGCGGCCGCCCCGTACACGAGGGGGAAGCTGGTGAGGAAGTGCAGGATCAGCACGTAGGGGTTGAGCCCCGACAGCACCAGCAGCCCGCCGATGATCGCCTGCAGGGGCACCACAGCGGCCTGGACGAGCGCGAGCCGGGTGTGCTGCGGGACGTGCCGACGAACGGCCAGCACGAGGGCGATGCCGACGGCCTCCATGACGACGGCGAGCAGCCGGTTGCCGAACTCGATGTAGCCGTGGGAGCCGAGGGCGGCGGTGTTCGTGAGGGAGCCGCCGGTGCAGCGCGGCCAGGTGGGACAGCCGAGGCCGGAGCCGGTGACCCGGACGGCGGTCCCGGAGACGACGAGCAGGACCTGCAGGCCGAGGGCGAGCAGGGCCAGACGTCTCACCAGCACCACGCGCAGAAGCGTAGAGGGCGACGTGACGGACGTCGCAGCGGAGAAGCGGACTCGATAGTCCGGTTGTCGTCTAGGGTAGGCGGACTCCCGAGTCCGTTTCACGTTTGGATCATCGTGCCTGACACCCGCCCGCATCCCCAGCGGACCCTGCTCGTCCTGACCCTTCCCGCCCTGGCGTACTCCCTCGCGCAGACGATGCTCGTGCCCGCCTTCACCGACATCGTGAGGGAGCTGCACAGCTCGGCCGAGAACGTGACGTGGGTGCTGACGTCCTACCTCGTCGCGGCAGCGGTGTTCACCCCGCTCGTCGGTCGTCTCGGCGACATGGTCGGCAAGCGTCGGATGCTCGTCCTGTCCGTCGGTGCCTTCGCCCTCGGCAACCTCATCTCTGCCCTCGCGGGCAACATCGGCTGGGTGATCGTCGGTCGCGTCGTGCAGGGGATCGCGGGCGGCATGTTCCCGCTGGTGTTCGGGATCATCCGCGACGAGCTCCCGCCCGAGAAGGTCGGCAGCGCGATCGGCTTCGTCTCCTCGACGCTCGGCATCGGCGGCGGTGTCGGGCTGCTGCTCGGTGGCGCGATGGTCGACACCTTCGGCTACACCTCGATCTTCTGGCTCGGGACCCTGGCGTCCGTCATCTCGGTGATCACGATCCAGCTGCTCGTCCCGGAGTCGGAGCTGCGCGAGCCCGGCAAGCTCGACCTCCGCGGGGCCGCCGTCCTGAGCGTCGGTCTGGTGCTTGCCCTGTTCGGTGTCTCGAAGGGGCGCGCCTGGGGCTTCACCGACGCGCGCACCCTCAGCCTCATCGTCGGCGGTCTGGTCGTCCTGGTCCTCTGGTACCTCCTGCAGGCCCGCACGGAGGACCCCCTCGTCGACGTCGTGACACTGCGCCACCCGCCGGTCCTGCTCACGAACCTCGCGACCCTGTTCGTCGGGGTGGGCATGTTCGGGGCCTACGTCCTCGTGCCGCAGCTGGTCGAAGCGCCGACGTCCACGGGCTACGGCTTCGGTGCGACGGCGACCCACGCAGGCCTGCTCATGCTTCCCGGATCGCTGTCGATGCTGGTCTTCGGCCCGATCTCCGGAGCCCTGGGGAGCAAGTACGGGCACCGGGTCTCGCTCGCCTTCGGCGCCCTGGTCACCGCTGTCGGGCTCGGGATGCTGTCGGCGTTCCACGGCAGCGACACCTCGATCTTCGCGTGGTTCCTGCTGCTGTCGACGGGCATCGCGTTCGCCTTCGCCGCCATGCCGAACCTCATCGTCGCCTCGGTGCCCCTGAACCAGACCGGGCAGGCCACCGGCTTCAACGCGGTGGTGCGCTCGGTCGGCTCCTCGGTCGGCACGACGATCACCGCGGTCATCGTGGCGTCGTCCGTCACCCACGGCTACGCGACCAACCACGGGTACGTCATCGCCTTCGTCCTCTGCGCGGTCGTCTCGCTGCTCGCCGCCGTGCTGGCGTTCTTCGTCCCCACCTCGAAGACGCCGCACATCCTGGTCTCGGAGGAGATCGGCGCGGCCAGCCTGCTGCCGGATCCGGCGCTCGCAGGCCACCGGTCATGACGGCGCCGACACGCAGCCGGGCCGACGCGGTCCGCAACGCAGAGAAGGTCCTGGCCGCCGCCCGCGAGGTGTTCGCCGAGCGGGGTCTCGGTGCCGGCATCGACGAGGTCGCCTCCCGCGCCGGTGTCGGCAAGGCCACGGTCTACCGCTGCTGGGCCACGAAGGAGGACCTCGTCGCGGCCGTCGCCGGTGCCCGCGTCGAGTGGTTCACCGCCCAGGTGCTGCTCGCGACCGAGGAGACCGACCCGTGGGCAGGGTTCGAGCAGCTCATGGTCTCTGCCGTGGAGTCCTGCGCGCAGAACGCCCTGCTCTACGCGGGTCTGACCTCGATCCCGCAGAGCCCTGAGCTCGAGGCGCTCCGAGCCACCTGCCGCGCAGCCATGCAGCACCTCGTGGAGCGCTGCCAGGCCGCGGGCCGGATCGATCCTCGCGTGACCGGTCGCGAGGTCATGACGCTGCTGTCCGGGGCCGTCAACAGCCTCACGGCGGATCGAGAGCAGGACATCGCGGTGTGGCGGCGCTATGCGGAGCTCGTCGTGGCTGCTACCCGCACCTGAGGGCTACTCCCAGCGGAAGGCGCGTGCGGCGGCCGTGAGGGCCACGACGGCCCACACCGCCAGCGCCAGCAGGTCGCGGCCGCTGGTCACTCCGTGCTGGAGCAGCTGCCGAAGGCCGTTGCTCAGCGCCGCCGTTGGCAGGAGCCGGAGCAGGTCGGCCGCGCCGCCGAACTCGGTGAGCGGGAACACCACACCGCCGAGCAGCAGCAGGACGAACCAGACCAGGTTCGCCGCGGCCAGGGTCGTGAGCCCGCTGAGGGTCCCCCCGAGCAGCAGCCCGAGCCCGCTGAACGCCGCCGTCCCGAGGACGACGAACGCCACAACGGTGGGGGTGCCGTGCGGGTGCCACCCGAGAGCGAGCCCGACGACGCAGATCAGGACGAGCTGAAGAAGCTCCACCGCGAGGACCCCGAGGGTCTTCGCGAGCAGCAGCACCCACCGGGGGAGCGGGGTCGCGCCGAGTCGCTTCAGGACGCCGTACTGCCTCTCGAAGCCGGTCGCGATCGCCTGACCGGTGAAGGCGCTCGACATGATCGCCAGGGCCAGGATGCCGGGGACGAAGAAGTCCGCCCGGCGGCCTGTGACGGCGATGAAGGGCACGAGCGTCAGGACGACGAGCAGTCCGAGCGGGATGACCAGCGTGAGCAGCACCTGCTCGCTGTTGCGCAGGGTGAGCGTCAGCTCGGCACGCGTCTGAGCCCTGAGCATCCGGCCGAGCGGCGCCGCTTCGGGTCGGGGAGCGAGGGATCCCGGCGTCCAGGTGCTCACGACCTGAGGTCCCGTCCCGTGAGGTCGAGGAAGACGTCCTCGAGGCTGCGCTGGGTCTGCAGGTCCTGCGGCATGACGCCGTGCGTGGCGCACCATCCCGTGACGGCGGCGAGCAGGGCAGGGCCTGCCAGGCCTCGTACGAGGTAGCGCCCCTCGGTCTCCGTCACCGTCGCGCCCGCGATCTCGAGGGCGAGCCCGGGTGCTGCCCGGAAGCGGATCTCGCCGTCGCTGTGGGTCAGCGCCGCGACGGTTCCGCGGGCCACCAGCCTCCCGTGGTCGATCACGACGACGTCGTCCGCCAGCTGCTCTGCCTCATCCATCAGGTGCGTCGTGAGCAGGACCGTGACGCCGTCATGGCGGAGCGCCTCGATGAGCTCCCAGGTGGCGCGCCGGGCCTGGGGATCCAACCCGGCCGTCGGTTCGTCGAGGAACACGAGCTCAGGCCGGCCCACCACTGCCATGGCGAGCGACAGCCGCTGCTGCTGACCCCCGGACAGCCGCCGGAACGGCGTGCCGGCGACCTCACCGAGCCCCAGTCGCTCGATCAGGTCGGAGGGGTCGAGCGGGTGGGCGTGGAAGGCCGCGAACAGGTCGAGCAGCTCGGCGGCCTTCAGCCCGGGGTAGCCGCCGCCGCTCTGCGGCATGACCCCGACTCGCGGGCGGACCGCCGGGTCCTGCGGGCGATGGCCCAGCACCGTCACCGAACCGCCGTCCGCGGTGCGAAAGCCCTCGGCGATCTCGACCGTGGAGGTCTTGCCGGCACCGTTGGGCCCGAGCAGCGCGCAGACCGTGCCCCGGCCGACGTCGAAGCTGAGCCCGTCGAGGGCCGTGCGGGTGTCGTACCGCTTGACGAGGTCGACCACCTCGAGAGCGGTGTCGTTCACGTGATCAGCGTACGGGTTAGGGCACCCTTCGTGACCGCCAGCACGGAGCTCCGGTTCGACCCGGGGCAGCATTTAAGACACACTGGTGTTGTGAAAAGCGTGGGAGACTCGAGCGGCACCCGGGAGCGCGTCGTCGCGCTGCTCCTGGAGCTCGGCTCAGCCACGGCAGCCACCTTGTCGGAGCGCCTGGACGTCACGCCTGCCGGCATCCGGCGGCACCTCGACGCGCTGCTCGTCGACGGCACCGTGGTGACGCGCGAGCCGCGCCGCAAGGCCGTGACCCGCGGCCGCCCGGCCCGGCTCTACACGTTGAGCGCCGCCGGCCACGCTGCCGGCCCCAGCGGCTACGACGACCTCGCCACCAGCGCCCTGCGCTTCATGACCCCCGCCCAGGTGGACGCGTTCGCCGAGGCCCGGGGACGCGAGCTCGAGCAGCGCTACGCCCACGTGGCCACCGCCGCCGACAGGCCTGCGGCACTGGCGCTCGCGCTGAGCGAGGACGGCTACGCCGCGTCCACGAGCGGTCAGGGGCTCGGGGTCCAGCTGTGCCAGCACCACTGCCCCGTCCAGCACGCCGCCGCGGAGTTCCCGCAGCTGTGCGACGCCGAGACGGCCGCCATCGGCCGGCTGCTCGACGTCCACGTCCAGAGACTCGCGACGATCGCCCACGGCGACGGCGTGTGCACGACCTTCGTACCAACAGGAAAGGCCGGTTGAGATGACCACCACCCAGGACCAGGCGCTCGAAGGCCTCGGCACCTACAAGTTCGGCTGGGCGGACAGCGACGTCGCCGGCTCGACCGCGCGCCGCGGCATCAACCCGGAGGTCGTCGAGAACATCTCTGCGCTGAAGTCGGAGCCGCAGTGGATGCTCGACCTGCGCCTGAAGGGCCTGAAGCTGTTCGAGAAGAAGCCCATGCCCACCTGGGGCTCCGACCTGTCGGGCATCTTCTTCGACAACATCAAGTACTTCGTCCGGTCGACGGAGAAGCAGGCGACCTCCTGGGACGACCTGCCCGCGGACATCAAGAACACCTACGACAAGCTAGGCATCCCGGAGGCGGAGAAGCAGCGGCTGATCGCCGGTGTGGCTGCGCAGTACGAGTCCGAGGTCGTCTACCACCAGATCCGCGAGGACCTCGAGCAGCAGGGCGTCATCTTCGTCGACACCGACACGGGCCTGCGCGAGCACGAGGAGCTGTTCCGGGAGTACTTCGGCTCGGTCATCCCTGTCGGGGACAACAAGTTCGCGGCGCTCAATACGGCAGTCTGGTCCGGCGGCTCCTTTGTGTATGTCCCCAAGGGCGTCCACGTTGACATCCCGCTGCAGGCCTACTTCCGCATCAACACCGAAAACATGGGCCAGTTCGAGCGCACGCTGATCATCGCCGACGAGGACTCGTTCGTGCACTACGTCGAGGGCTGCACCGCGCCCACGTACAGCTCTGATTCGCTGCACTCGGCCGTGGTCGAGATCGTCGTGAAGAAGGGCGCCCGCGTCCGCTACACGACCATTCAGAACTGGTCGACCAACGTCTACAACCTGGTCACCAAGCGTGCAGCTGTGCAGGCCGGCGGCACCATGG
>JAODNB010000100.1 GCA_025464795.1 Frankiales bacterium | reverse complement strand
ATGCTGCTCGTCCTCGGCTGGTGGGTAGTCCGGCTACGCCGCGGCCGTCAGGCTGGCGCAGCCATCAGCGCCGCGGCGTGAGCAGCTGTGATTGCGAAGACCGGCGATCTCTTCCGTCCATTCGGTGCAGCGGACCGTTCCTGTGTGCACTATCTGGCAGGCTGGTGCCATGTTCGTTCGCCCTATGGCTGCCAACGACGAGGTGCCCTGGCTCAACGAAGGAAATCCGCTGGGGTGGCTCGCCACATTTTGGTTGGAACTTGAGCGCGGCGGCGACCTGGAGGCCTCCTGGTTCGTGGTCGAGGTCGGGGGAATCGCCAGTGGTTTCGGTGCCGCTTGCCCGATGGCGGTCGCCGCGCTGGGATACGGCGGGGGGATCGTCTCGGTTCGCCCAGAGGTGAGAAGACGCGGCGCGGGGAGCTTGCTCGTTACGGCGCTCGAGGACGTGTGCCGTGGACGCGTGCCGGGGTTGCAGGTCAGCTACGACGAGTCAGTTGAGGACGTCGCAGCACCGGCTGCGGCGGCGTGGGGATACGTAGAGTGCGCGAGGCACCGCGAGAGCGCCTTGGACTTGACCAGGCTCGAGCTGGACACATTCGCTGAACTTGCCCGCGTCAACGGGGTCAGCCTCGCGACTCTTCCCGTCGACGCCACCGACGAGGAATGGCGCGTCGCGCACGCGTTCTTGCTCAGCCGCATGGCGGAAGCGCCTGACGCGGAAGGGGGAGGTGGAGACCTGCCTTACGGCGCGTGGCGCAGTGCGGTGCAGGATCCGCGCCGTGTGCTCTTGGCGCGGGAAGCCGATGAGATTGTGGGTGTCACCGCCGTGATGGGTCGCCAAGACGACCCACGAGCCCTCAACACGATGTTCACCGGGGTCGCCGCCCGGATGCGAGGGCGCGGGATTGCGAGGGCGTTGAAGGCACAGCACGCGCTGCAATTGGCAGCTGCCGGCGCGACTCGCATTGTCACTCAGAATATGGTCGGCAACGAACCGATTCTGGCGGCCAACCGACGTCTGGGTTTCACTCATGTCGGCGGCTACGTCGACGTGCACAAGGGCCTCGAGCCTTGACACTCGCGCCGGTATAAGCCAAGCGTCCCCGGCGAGGTAGGTGCCGCTCCCGAGTGCGAGGACCGCGTTCAGTCGCGTGTCGGCTGCCGTTCCACGAGCATGGCCACGACAGCGAAGCCGACGCTGCTCGCGACTGCCATCCAACCCATCCCAGTGCGTCCTTGCCCAAGCAGGGCGGCTCCAACGACGATCATGGCGAGCGCCTCGCCACCGGTCAGCAGCAGCCCTGTCTGCCTCTGCGCCATCGTCGGCAGCGGCCGGGAATCTGGTGCCTTCGCCATCAGGTGTCGGTCGAGCACGCCGCCCGCGCAGCTAAGCACGGACATGGACAGGAAGATGGACACGATCCAGAAGCGGCCATGAGCCACCTTCATGGGCGGTAGGTCAGTGAAACTGAGGTAGATGGCAAAGAGCAGCACTGACGCGCTGAGCACGAAGGCGAGCTGAGATTTCGACCGCAGGTCCTTCTTCGTGTCCACCATGACCGTGGTCTTCCCTGGCTTGGCGAGGTCTACGCCAGCCGCCATGGGGTATGCATGGTTATGGGCATGCGAGTGCCAGGCGGGGCCGCCCTTGGTTTCCCTTTTCGAGAGTTCCTGGGCGAACGCCGGTCGGTGCCCGCTTCCGAGCGTGAAGGACCCGGCCTTCCTAACACCGTTCTGATACCTGTTCAAGGCCGCGGCCGGTCCTCACTGTTCGTGAGTGACCGGCCGTTGTCGTTGAGGAGGGCTGATGAGGTTCATCGGGGGTGTGACGCAGCAGGAGTACGTGGAGCGGACGCGGGAGTTCGCCCCGTCGCAGTGCCTGGCTGTGGGGATCGATGTCGGCAAGCGGGACGCGCTCGCGCTGATCGCTGATCATCACGGGCAGGTCGTTGGGCAGCCCATCGTGTTCGCCTTGAGCGAGCCCGGGGCTCGGGATCTCGAGGTGGCCTTGGACTCTGCTGTGCTGGCGTGTGAGGCCCGGTCGGTGCGGATCGGGATCGAGACCGCGGGGCACTACCACCGGCCGTTGCTGTCGCGCCTTGCCAGCGCTCATGACGTCGTCGAGCTGAACCCGGCACAGGTCAAGGCCGCGAGGGAGGCGCAGGGCTCAGCGAAGATCAAGACCGACCTGCGGGACTGCGCCGCGATCGTTGACCTCGTCATCAGCGGCATGGGGTGGCGGCCGCAGCAGCGCGACGCCGCGATGACCGCTCAGCTGGCCTGGACGCTGCTGCGAGCCCGCAGGGTCAAGGCCAGGACCGCGTTGAGCAACCAGCTCCTCGGGACGTTGGACCTGGTCTTCCCGGGCCTGGACGGGTGCTTTGACAGCCTGCTCGCGACCAAGATCGGTGGGGTGCTGCTGCACCACCTGCTCGACCCTGACCAGATGCTCGACCTTGGAGAGCACGGCCTGCAGCAGCTCGCCGCCGAACACGACGTCCAGCTGCGCGCCCCGAAGGCACGGCAGCTGCTCGGCACCGCGCGTGACGCGCTGCGCCTGCCCGTAGGTGAAAGAGCCTGCAGGGCCGCGGTTCTCGGCACCGACGTCGCGCTGCTGGACGCGATCAACGCTGACATCATCAGGGCCGAGGCCGAGCTCGCGCGTGTGCTGCCCCAGACCCCCGCGGCCGTCCTGCTGAGCCTGCCCGGGGTCGCGACGGTCCGCGCGTCGAACTACGGCGCCGCCCTGGGCGACCCGCTGCGCTTCACCAATGCCGATCAGGCCTACCGGATCGCCGGGATGCACCCCAGCACCTACGACAGCGCCGGCAGCACCCGCGGCGGACAGACGCTCAGCCGCCGCGGCAGCCCCGAGCTCCGCGCGGCCATCATCGAGCTCGGCAAGGGCCTCGCGCAGCGCGACGAGCACTTCGCCACCTACCGCGCCGGGCTGCTCGCCCGGCGCATGCCACCGCTGAAGGCCAACATCGCGACCGGCCACAAGGCCCATCGCCTCGCGTTCAGCCTCATGCGCACCGGCAATGAGTACGACCCCGACCGCTACGCCGGCTCCCTGAGCAGCGGCGGCGAGAGGAGGCAGCAAGCGACGGGTGGGCCCGTCAAGAAGTACGACCGCGAAGCGGCTTGCCGGCACGACGTGACCCACCCGCCGAGCACCACCGTCCCGCGCCAGAACTCCACACGCAAGACCCCACTCGTCACCTGACGACGCCCGATGGCGGGGCCCGGAACAACGTCGGCCGTTCTAAGCAGCGCGACCAGCAGGTCCTGACTGCGAGGCTAGTAAGACGCCCGGGCCCCTCCCAACGAGCGACTGCGACCAGTTACCTGAGCCGCCCGCCCGCGAGCTCGCGTCATCAGACAGCAGCGCAGGGAACGCCATCACCGTCCGTCACCACCAGGGGCCCGACGCACGGCCATCGCCGCGCGTCCCACAGCCACGACCTACCACCCCTTGACGACGACCCCCGGTTACTAGCCGAGCGCGCTGTTAGCCTCCGCTCGATGGCTGTCGACGAACCGACCGACCCCTCCGCGCCGGTCTCGAGCTCCCTGCGTGCCAAGCTGAAGGAGCTCGAAGACCGCCTGGCCGGCGGACCGTCGCCGGTCACCGTCAGCCCCGAGCCCGTTGCCCCTGTTCCTGAGGTGGCCGAAGCACCGACAGCGGCCCTGACGCTGCCGCCGATCGAGAGCACGCCCGGGCAGCGGCAAGCCCTGGGCGCCGGTGCCCGGGCGATGGTCGTGGCGACGGTCCTGCTGCTCGCGGCGGCTGCGGGGATGGGCGCGGCGGCGGTTGTGGAGAGCGCCCCCAAGCCGCAGGACGGGCAGGCCTACCTGGCCGGCGGGCTGGCTGCCGGACTCGTGCTCGTACTGGCCCTCATCGCTCTTGCGGTTCGCCGCAGAAAAAGTTCGAGGAACTAGCGCGAGGTTCTCCGCTTGCCTCCGTTGGACTGGATGAGAACGCGCCAAGGAGCTGGGTCTGCGGCGTGTTCTGCGTAAAGCCCGATGGCCCGTTCCTCCCTGCTGGGTGGGAGGAACGGGCCATCGTTGGGTCTAGGTTGTTCCGATGCGGACCGTTGTCACTGGTGGGGCAGGCTTTCTCGGGTCGCACCTGTGCGAGCGGTTGCTCGATGACGGCCACGAGGTGGTGGCGCTCGACAACTTCCTGACCGGTACGCCGAGCAACGTGGCTCATCTGCTCGAGCGGGACGGGTTCCGCTTGGTGCGCGCTGATGTGACCGACTACGTGCACGTGACCGGTCCGGTGGACCAGGTGATGCACTTCGCTTCGCCGGCCTCGCCGATCGACTACCTGCAGGTGCCGATCGAGACGATGAAGGTGGGCTCGATCGGCACGATGCACGCGCTCGGGCTGGCGAAGGAGAAGAAGGCGCGGTTCCTGCTGGCTTCGACGTCGGAGACCTACGGCGACCCGCAGGTCCATCCGCAGCCGGAGACCTACTGGGGGCACGTGAACCCGGTGGGTCCTCGGGGCGTGTACGACGAGGCCAAGCGGTACGCCGAGGCGCTGACGATGGCCTACCGCCGAACGCATGACGTCGACACCGCGATCGTCCGGATCTTCAATACGGCGGGTCCGAGGATGCGACCGAACGACGGTCGTGCCATTCCG
>JAODNB010000417.1 GCA_025464795.1 Frankiales bacterium | reverse complement strand
ATCGGCATGCTCGGCGCCTTCACCTACTGGCAGCTCACCGTGTCGTGGGGCTGGCCCATCTGGCTCGCCCTCCCGACCGTGCTGGTGGTCCTCGCGCCGCTGCTCGGTGCCGGCGTCGAACGCGCTCTCATCCGGCCGCTGCACGGGGCGTCGGTCGACATCACGCTCGTCGTCACGCTCGGCCTGCTGCTGTTCATGCTCGGCACGGCGGACTACGTGTGGGACCAGGGGCAGTCCCGCGTGCTGCCCGAGTTCTTCGCCTCCCACAAGCCGCTGCGCATCGCCGGGGTCAACATCACGATCGGGCAGGCGCTGATCGTCGTCGTCGCCTTCGCCGTCGCGATCGGGCTGCGCTTCCTGTTCTCAGCCACCCGCATCGGCATCGCCATGCGGGGCGTCGTCGACGACCCCGACCTCTGCGCCATGGCAGGTGCCTCCCCGGCACGTATCCAGCAGCTCTCCTGGGCGATCGGCGCGTCCCTGGCCGCTCTCGCCGGCATCCTCATCGCCCCGAAGGTGGGGCTGTCCGCCGTGCAGCTCACGCTGCTCGTCATCAACGGCTACGCGGCCGCGCTCTTCGGCCGGCTGAAGAGCCTCCCGCGGACGGCCGTGGGCGCGCTCATCCTCGGCCTGATCGTCAACTACTACCCGGTCTACGTCTCGCCCCACCTGCCGAAGTCGTGGCAGGAGACCGGCACCCAGCTGACCGGGGCCGTTCCCATGATCTTCCTCGCGGTCCTGCTGCTGTTCATCCCCGCGGCCAGGCTCCGCACCGCAGCGACCGCCGGCCGGGTGGCACCGACCGTGCCGGGACTGCGGCAGTCGCTCGTCGGCGGTGGCGGTCTGGTCGTGCTCGCCCTCGGACTCGCAGCCACCCTGTCCGCGTCGAACCTGCGCATCGGCAGCGGCGTGTTCATCCTGGCGCTCGCCAGCCTCAGCCTGGTGCTGCTCACCGGCTACAGCGGGCAGACCTCGCTGTGCGTCCTCACCTTCCTCGGTGTCGGTGCCTTCGCCATGGCACACACCAACAACGTCATGGGGCTCGTCTACGGCGGCTTGGCCGCCGCCCTCCTGGGCATGCTCGTTGCCCTGGCGACCGCACGGCTGCGTGGCCTGTACCTGGCTCTCGCGACCTTCGCGTTCGCCAAGGGGATGGACGAGGCCTTCTTCGGCTTCCACCTCGGGTCGGGACAGGCGCTCAACGTCAAGCGCTTCCGGCTTCCCCTCGTCGACACCGGCTCCGAGGGCACCTTCTTCGTCGTCACCGCCCTCATCTTCGCGATCGCCGCGATCGGCATCCTCGCCGTCCGGCGCGGCCGCTGGGGCCGTCAGCTGACGGCCCTCAACGACTCCCCCGCCGCGTGCGCGACGCTCGGCCTCAACACCACCATCACCAAGGTCGTCATCTTCAGCGTCACCGCCGGGATGGCAGGGGTCGCCGGGGGCCTGTTCGGTGCACGTCAAGGCATCATCACGCCCCAGGACTTCACCGTCCTGGGCAGCCTGGCGCTGCTGCTCGCGCTCCGCATCGGCGGCATCAACACCATCACCGGCGCCCTGTTCGGCGCTTTCACGATCGCGATGTTCCCGGTCATCAAGGAGCACATCCACGGCCTGCCCGACAACGTGCAGCTCGACTTCCTGCTGACCGGGCTGGCGGCGCTGTCGATCGGCCGTGACCCCGACGGCATCGGCGGCCGGGTCTCCAAGCTCGGTGCCCGGCTGCGCGCCCGAGGACTGCTCGACGTCCTCGACCCGCCGGTCACCGCGTCCGCCCCCCGCGCGGAGGAGGCCCAGCTTGTCCACAGCTGACACGGTCCCCGTAGACCTCGAGACCTACGTCCCGCACGTCGACCACACCTACGACCCGCGGGACCCCGAGGTCGCGCTCTACGTCGACGACGTCTCGGTCCGCTTCGGCGGGGTCCAGGCCGTCAGCTCGGCGACGATCGCCTGCCTCAAGGGCCAGGTCACCGGGCTGATCGGGCCCAACGGCGCAGGCAAGACGACGACCTTCAACGTCATCACCGGCCTCGAGGCGCCGACCAACGGCCGGGTCTGGCTCGGGAACGAGGACGTCAGCAGCCTCACGCCGTACAAGCGCGCTCGCAAGGGACTCGCCCGCACCTTCCAGCGCATCGAGGTGTTCGGCACGCTGACGGCGCGCGACAACATCCTGGCCGCCGCCGAGTTCCGCGCCGGCTGGTCCAAGGACAAGAGCAACCCGCGCGCTGTCGCGGACGAGCTCATCGAACGGGTCGGCCTCACGCACGTGCAGCACGAGCGCGTCGACATGCTGCCCACCGGGCTCGCCCGACTGGTCGAGCTCGGCCGTGGGCTCGCCACCAGGCCGCGCGTGCTGCTGCTCGACGAGCCTGCCTCCGGCCTGGACATCGCCGAGTCCGAAGCGCTGGGTGACCTGCTCATCGAGCTCGCCACGCAGGGCCTGTCTGTCCTCGTCGTCGAGCACGACGTGGATCTCGTCATGCGGGTCTGCGACCGCATCCACGTCCTCGACTTCGGGCGCATCATCAGCGTCGGCTTCCCCAAGGACGTGCAGGCCGA
The DNA here is from genome assembly GCA_025464795.1 of Frankiales bacterium. GTDB lineage: Bacteria > Actinomycetota > Actinomycetes > Mycobacteriales > SCTD01 > RYN-111. The sequence goes on along the minus strand of JAODNB010000417.1, from coordinate 3,320 downwards.
CCCGGCCGTGCAAGCCGCCTACCTCGGCGCTGAAGAGACGGAGCACTGATGGGCACCCCCGCGCTCGAGCTGCACGGCATCAACGCCGGCTACGGCCGTATCGAGGTGCTTCACGACGTCTCGCTGTCAGTGCCTGCTGGTTCGGTGTACGCGCTGCTCGGCCCCAACGGTGCCGGCAAGACCACCACCATGCTCGTCGCGTCCGGCTACGTCCGCCCGAAGTCCGGCTGCGTCCACGTTGCCGGGACGCACGTGAACAGGGTCGCGCCGGAGAACCTCGCGAAGGCCGGTGTGTGTCGCATCCCTGAGGGCCGCGGCATCTTCCCCAACCTCACGGTCAACGAGAACCTGCGGATGTTCACCTACTCCAGCGAGCTGTCGGTGAAGGACGTGCAGGAGAAGTCCTACTCCCGTTTCCCGCGGCTCGGCGAGCGGCGTAACCAGCTGGCCGGGACCATGTCCGGCGGGGAGCAGCAGATGCTCGCGATGTCGCGCGCCCTCGTCGCCAACCCAGGGATCCTGCTGCTCGACGAGATCTCGATGGGCCTCGCGCCCAAGATCGTCAGCGAGCTCTACGAGCTGGTCGGTCAGCTCGCGCAGGAGGGCATCAGCATCCTGCTCGTCGAGCAGTTCGCGCGCACCGCGCTCGCCGTCTCGGACTACGCCGCGGTCATGACCGGTGGCCGCATCGCGATGGTGGGCCAGCCTGCCGACGTCGCCGACTTCGTCAACGAGGCCTACCTCGGCGGTGCCGCATGAGACGCGCACTCGTGGCTGTCGGGGGCTTGCTCCTCATCGGCAGTGCCCTCCCGATGGTCGCGGCGACGGCAGACGACTCCCCCGGCGCCGGCCTCGGGTCCTTTGCGCTCAACGCCTTCGGCACCGGCGCGCAGCTGCGCGTCGGCGAACCGTCCTTCTGCTTCACGAGCGTGGCCGCCAAGAACGGCTGCGAGGGCGCGATCCCCGAGGCCACCTCCTCGCTGCAGAGCGGACCGAACGGCAGCTCCCTCGCGTCCGTGGTGTGGCCCGGCGACCTCGGCGCCAACGCCGGCAGCCTCATCGTCACCGCCAGCGGCGGTAGCGCACCCCCTCAGCTGTCGATGCTCGACAGCCCGATCCGGGCGGAGCGCCACACCGGCCAGTCACCGGACACCGTCACGACCACTGACCCGCCCGGCACAGTCATGAAGGCGACAGCGAAGTCGACGTCCACCTCCGCTGACGCCAGCGTGCAGAGCACCGGCCTCCCGGTGGGCAGCTTCGGCCCCGCCCACGCGACGGCCAAGACCGAGGTGACCGGACCGCAGGCCGCCGTGTCCCAGGTGACGAGCAGCGTGCAGGACATCGTGCTCGCTACGGTTGTGAAGATCGGCTCTGTCCAGTCGGAGGCTCTCGCCACGACGAACGGGACGAAGGCGACGATCAAGGGATCCACCAAGGTCACCGGCGTCACGGTGGCCGGCGTCCCCGTCACCATCGACGAGCACGGCGTCACCGTGAACGGCACCGGAGCGGGCGTGACGGCACTGACCAGCCAGGTCAACACCGCGCTCTCGCAGGCCGGCCTGACCCTGCGGGTCAGCGAGCCGCAGGGCAAGCCGGACGGCGCCAGCGTGACCTACACCTCGGGTGCGCTGGTCGCGGTCTTCACGCCGCAGGACGGCTACCAGTTCTCGGTCACCTTCGGGCAGGCGAACGTCACGGCGGCAAGCGTCCCCGCCATCGGCTACGTGCCACCGTCAGGGACGACCGGCGTCTTCGTCCCGAGCACCACCGGCGGGACCACGGGCGGTTCCACCGGAGCGGTCGGCACGACCGGCGGGGGGCTCGTCCCCAGCGGCAGCACGGGAGGGTCCGTGCTGCCGCCCATCGCTGACCCTGCCGCGGGCGCCTCGACCGGCGGTCCGGCACCTGTCACCGCCGACCCGGTCCCGACAGCGTCAGCCTCACGCCTCGGCAGGCACCCGCTCGGTCCTGTCTCGGTGCTGCTCGGACTGCTCGGCTCCGGCCTGCTCCTGGCCGGGATGAGGCGCCTGCCTGATCGCATCCTGGAAGCACTGCCCCCCGTCTGCCCGCTTGAGGAGACCTCATGACAACCCTTCCCGTCGGGGACCACATGGCCACCAGCGACGCTCTGGGCCGGCAGGAGCGACTCACGGCGAACATCCGCGCACTGCGGGTACCGCGAGCAGGTTTCTCCGTCAGCGACCGGTGGATGCTCTACATCGGCGGGACCCTGCTGCCGTTGGGGCTGGTGCTCGTCATCCTCGGCTGGCAAGGCGCGTCGCACACGGTGCTCACCTTCGAGCAGATCCCTTACCTCATCTCCGGCGGACTGCTCGGCCTCGCCCTGGTGTTCGCGGGCGGCTTCGTCTACTTCGCCTACTGGATGACGCTGATGGTCCGGGAGAACCGGCTCATGCGGGCGGACCTCGTCTCGGTGCTGGGCCGGATGGAGCTGCTGATGCAGGAGACGGCGCTCCCCGTCGCTGCCCCCCGACGGGTCGCTGGGCCGAGGGCCCCCGCGGCTGCCACGACGGTGGTCGCTCCGGACCTGGTCGCGACGAAGACCGGCACCATGATCCACCGGGCGGACTGCGTTGCGGTCCAGAACCGCGACAACCTGCGGCCCGTCAGCGCGACGACCAAGGGGCTCACGCCCTGCGCCCTCTGCGACCCGCTGGCCACCGAGGCCTGAGAGTCAGGCGGGCATCAACCTCGCGCCCGGACGGAGCGCTGGCTCGACGAGCACGCAGTGGGTGCCTCGGTAGATCGTCGGCATGCACTTGTTGCAGTGGATGCACAGCGACTCCTGGGCCGTTCCCCGGGCCAGCTTGTCGATCAGGTCCGGCTCGCGCAGAAGCGCTCGGCCCAGGGCGACCAGCTCGAACCCGTCATCACGGGCCTGCTGCATGGAGGCCAGCTCGTTCAGGCCACCGAGCGCGATGAGCGGCATGGACAGCGCGTCCCGGAACTGGCGCGCCATGGGCCGGAAGTACGACTCCTCGAACGGGTACTCCGGCATGAACCGCTTGCCCACCGCCTTGAAGGCCGGGCGCAGCAGCAGCGGCAGCGTCTTGGCGAACTCTGCTCGTGGGACCTCTCCGCGGAACAGGTACATCGGGTTGGCGAGCGACCCGCCCGCGGTGAGCTGCAGGGCGTCGAGATGACCGTCCGCCTCCAGCAGCCGGGCGATCGCGATGCTGTCCTCGAGCCACAGCCCACCCGGGACGGCGTCGGTCATCTCGAACTTCGCGGTCACGGCCACGCGGTCCTGCACCGCTTCACGCACCGCTGCTGCCACCCGTCGTGGGAACAGC
>JAODNB010000097.1 GCA_025464795.1 Frankiales bacterium | reverse complement strand
GCCGACACCGGCAAGACCATCGACATCGACGGGCGCGACATCAAGGTCGGGGTCAACCCGCAGCTGCTGGCCAGCATGGAGGCGATGATCCCGCTCGGCCGGGCAGGCACCCCCGAGGAGGCCGCCGGCGCGGTCTACCTGCTGTGCACGCCCGAATCGGACTACATCAGCGGCCAGACGGTCCTGTGCGCCGGCGGGATCAACATCTGATGCCCTACAGGTCAGCATGGATGGACGCCGAGGCCACCGCCCTCGCGCAGGTCGCAGGTGACTTCTGGGCGAAGGAGATCACCCCGCACCAGGAGCGCTTCGACGCGCAGAAGTGCGTCGACCGCGCGGTCTGGAACAAGGCCGGCGAGGTCGGGCTGCTGCTGTGCTCCATCCCGTCCGAGTACGGCGGTGGCGGCGGCACGTTCGCGCACGACGCCGCGGTCCTGCAGGCCCAGGCCCACGCCGGTGACACCGGCTTCGGCCTCGGCGTCCACAGCGGCATCGTGGCGCACTACTTGCTGGCGTACGGCAACGAGGAGCAGAAGCTCCGCTGGCTGCCGAAGATGGCGACCGGCGAGATCGTCGGCGCCATCGCGATGACGGAGCCCGGTACCGGCTCGGACCTGAAGGCGATCACGACGAGAGCGGTGAAGACCGGCGACGGTTACGTGCTCAACGGGATGAAGACCTTCATCAGCAACGGCACCACCTGCGACCTGGTCATCGTCGCGGTCAAGACCGACCCGACCGCAGGCGCCCGGGGGGTGTCGCTGATCGTCGTGGAGACCGCTCACGCCAAGGGCTTCTCGCGTGGTCGCACCCTCGACAAGCTCGGGATGCACAGCCAGGACACCGCCGAGCTCATCTTCGAGGACGTCCTCGTCCCGGCCGAGAACCTGCTCGGCGATGAGGGCAAGGGCTTCGCGATGCTGATGAACCAGCTCAACCAGGAGCGGCTCGTCATCGGCCTGCAGGGCGTCGCAGCGATGGAGACCGCCCTGACCGAGACCCTCCGCTACACCAAGGACCGGCATGCGTTCGGGGCACCGCTGTTCGACCTGCAGAACACTCGCTTCGAGCTCGCCGAGCTGTCGACCTTCGCCCATGCCGGCCGGGTGTTCATCGACAGCTGCATCGAGCGGCACCTCGCCGGTGAGCTCGACACCCCCACCGCCTCGATGGCGAAGTGGTGGCTCACCGACCTCCAGGTCCAGGTCACGGACCGCTGTCTCCAGCTGTTCGGCGGCTATGGCTACATGAAGGAGTACCTCATCAGCCGGCTGTACTCCGACGCCCGCGTCCAGAAGATCTACGGCGGGGCGAACGAGGTCATGAAGGAAGTCATCGCCCGCTCGCTGTAGCCCCGCTGCTTCTCGACGAGGAGAACCGATGTACCTGACACAGAGCCTGCACCGCAACGTCCAGCAGACCCCGGGTCTGCCAGCGACGATCTTCGGCAACCGGGTCTTCACCTGGGCCGAGTCCGGCGAGCGGGTCGCGCGCATCGCCTCCGGCCTCAAGGACCTCGGCATCGGCAAGGGCGACCGCGTCGGCATCCTGTCGCTCAACAGCGACCGCTACCACGAGGTGCTGCTCGCGACCTGGTGGCTCGGCGGCGTCGTCAACCCCGTCAACGTGCGCTGGTCGGCGGCCGAGATCGCCTACAGCCTCGAGGACTGCGACACCTCCGTTCTGTTCGTGGACGACAGCTTCCTCGCGCTCGTCGAGCCCATCACAGCCGCCGCTCCCTGCGTCAAGACACTCGTCCACTGCGGGGACGGCGAGGCTCCCCAGGGGGTGCTGGCGTACGACTCGCTGCTGGACCACGGCTCCGTCGAGGACGCGCACGCGGGCGGCGACGACCTGGCCGGCATCTTCTACACCGGGGGCACGACCGGCTTCCCCAAGGGGGTCATGCTCAGCCACACCAACATGGTCGTGTCCGCCCTGGGCAGCTGCGCCACGGGAGACTTCGTGAAGCCAGGCGGCTCACTCCTGCATGCCGCGCCCATGTTCCACCTGGCCGACCTCGCCGCGTGGAACGGACGCAACCTCCTCGGTGGGACGCACGTCATCATCCCCTCGTTCACCCCGGCGGGCGTGATCGAGGCCATCACGAAGCACGGGTGCACGGATGCCCTGCTCGTCCCGACGATGATCCAGATGCTCGTCGACAGCCCGGACATCAAGGAGGCCGACCTCAGCTCCTTCGACCAGATCGTGTACGGCGCGAGCCCGATCTCCGAGGGCCTGCTCGAGCGCGTCACGCGGGTTCTCCCGCACGTGCGGCTGACCCAGGCCTACGGCATGACAGAGCTCTCCCCTGTCGCCACGATGCTCGGACCCGACGAGCACACCGACCCGGTGCTGCGTACCTCCTGCGGCAGGGCGGCTCCGCACAGCGAGCTGAAGATCGTGGACGTCGACGGCGTCGAGGTCCCTCGCGGCCAGGTCGGCGAGATCACCGTCACGGGCGCCCACGTGATGCTCGGCTACTGGAACAAGCCCGCGGAGACTGAGGCTGCCGTCATCGACGGTTGGATGCGCACCGGTGACGGCGGCCGGATGGACGAGAACGGCTACGTCTTCATCGTCGACCGCATCAAGGACATGATCGTGAGCGGCGGCGAGAACGTCTACTCCGCAGAGGTCGAGAACGCGGTCACCACCCACCCGGCTGTCGCCTCCTGCGCGGTCATCGGTGTCCCCAGTGCCGAGTACGGCGAGAGCGTCCACGCCGTCGTCGTACTCCAGCCCGGGACTGCGCTGACGCTCGAGGAGCTGCGGGAGCACGTGAAGGAGCGCATCGCCGGCTACAAAGCGCCACGCAGCCTCGAGGTCGTCGAGGCACTGCCCCTGTCGGGCGCCGGCAAGGTCCTCAAGCGCGAGCTCCGCAAGCAGCACTGGGACGACACCGACCGTGCCGTGAACTGAGGACGCCGTGAGCACAGTGAGCCAGCCCTTCCGCACGTTGCTTGCCCTCACGACCCTCCTCGCGCGCTGGGGCATCGGCCCCAAGCCCATGGACGTGATCAAGAAGTCCGCTGCGGAGCGCCAGCTGTCCAAACCGCCGACCTGGATGACCCGCAAGGGCGACCCCTCGATACGTACCAGGAACATCCACATCCAGGGGCGCGGCGGACAGGTGCAGATCCGGGTCTACACCGCGCCGGGCAACCGTCCGGGCAACCCCGGCATCGTCTACCTGCACGGTGGAGCCTTCGTCGTCGGAGGCCTCGACGGCTGCGACTACATCACCCGTGGGCTCGCCTCCCGCACCGGCTTCCCGGTTTTCTCCGTCGAGTACCGGCTCGCCCCCGAGACCCCCCACCCTGGCCCGCTCGAGGACTGCGAGGACGCCCTGCGCTGGATCGTCGAGAACGCGCCTGAGGGCATCGACCCCACGCGCATCGCGGTCGGTGGGGACAGCGCCGGAGGCAACCTCGCGGCCGCCCTGACGCTGCTGATGCGCGATCTCGGTGGACCGGCCATCGCCCACCAGAGCCTGATCTACCCCTTCACCGACTGCAGCATCAGCTCACCGGACTGGGACACCTACGCGGGCGGCGGGGTCGACAGGGACTCCGGGCACCTCATGGTCCAGATGTACGCCCCGAACTCCCCGCTCACCGAGCCGTACGTCAGCGTTCTCGACGCGCCGGACCACAGCGGTCTGCCACCAGCGCTCGTCCTCACCGCCGAGCACGACGTGCTTCACAGCGACGGGGTCTCGTACGCCTCCAAGCTCCTGGAGGCCGGTGTCCCGGTGGTCTACCGCGACTTCGCGAAGATGCCGCACGGGTTCTTGACCATGCCGCGGTTGTGCAAGGCCGCAGAAGCCGCCCTGGGGCTGGTTGCGGCCGAGATGACGAAGGCCCTGGCTGCCAGGACCGGAGCCGAACCTCTCTGAGCACGGAACGTCCGCCTTTGCTCGCTAGGCGAGGGTGCGATCGAGCCAGACCTCGTCGGGGTGCAGGCCTGCGGCGCCCAAGGTCTCGTGGAGACCGACGACGGCCGTGTGCCCGTCCACCGAGACGAGCACGAACCGAGCGGTGATCAACCAGACGCCACTGTCCTCCTGACGCTCCACTCCGATGTCCTGGAAGGGCTCCTTCGCGGCGGTCAGCCGCTCGGCGACCTCCCGCTCCGCCTCTTCCCGTGTGCCGCAGTCGGAGGCGAACCGGGCCATCACCGAGTAGGTGGGGAGCGGGACGTCGAAGCTCTCCTCAAGATCCATGGCTCTCAGATGCCCCACGCCCGCAGACGCCAACCCCGCGGTTGCCGACAGCCCAAGTGGGCAAACGATCTTCATGGCTCAGGTCAAGCAAGCTGCAGGTCGGCGCGGTGAGGTGCGGTTCCCCGCGGTCGTGGCCGTTCTCGTAGCGATCACCCTGCAAGCCGTGCTGCCTAACCGACTGGTGCTCGGCCCGCGCCTGCTCCTGCCTGCTCTCGAGCTGCTGCTGCTCATCCCGGTCATCGCCGCCAACCCGGTACGCCTGACGAAGCAGACCCGCGCTTCTCGCACGATCTCGCTCGTGCTCGTGCTCCTGATCGCGACCACGAACACGGTCGTCCTCGGGCTCCTGGTCCACGCCCTGCTGGACGGAAAGGCGTCCGACGCGAAAGAGCTGCTCACGGCCGCCCTGCAGGTCTGGCTGACGAACGTCATCGCGTTCGGGCTCGTCTACTGGGAGCTCGACCGTGGCGGGCCCGTCGCGCGGACCCAACGGCCGCGCAAGGACCTCCCAGCCGCCGACTTCCGCTTCCCTCAGGACGAGGACCACGACGCCATCGACGAGGTCGCTGCAGGGAGCAGCGCGCACACCGACTGGGTGCCCGTACTCGTGGACTACCTCTACGTCTCCGTGACGAACTCGTCCGCGTTCAGCCCGACCGACACCATGCCGCTGCTCAGCCGCACCAAGCTGCTGATGGCCCTGCAGTCCATGTCCGCCCTGGTGCTGTCCCTGCTCGTCGTCGCTCGGGCGGTCGGCGCCCTGCAGTAGGGCCTCTCTGAGAGACGACCTCGGCTGTTGTTCAGCGGACGCGCAGGACCTCGACGAGGGCGCCCTGGGAGTGGACGCCGAGCTTGCGGTAGACGGCGGTGAGGTGGTTGCGGACCGTGCTCTGGCTCAGGAACAGCTCCTTGGCGATGGCTGGGACGCGTTGCGCCGCGAGCAGACGCACCACGATCTGCAGCTCACGATCGGTCAGCAGGTCGAGCCCGGGGTGTGGGCGCAAGGGTGGACGCTGAGTACTGCGCTCGGCGGCCACCGCTGCCGCGGCGCTCAGGTCTTGCGCGTTGCGTTCTGCGATGGCCTGGAAGCGGGCGGCCGTCGCCTCCAGCGGTTGCAGGGCTGGATCGGGAGGCAGCGATGTCGACAGCGCGAACGCGAACCCGGCAGCTCCCTCGGCGGACGGGTTCGGCGCGAGGGACTGCAGCGCGAGTCGGACGAGGTGCCACCCTCCGTTCGCGGTGCGGAAGCGGGCCCGGCCAGTCACTGATGCCGCACGGGCGCTTGCGTGTGCCGCCAGCATCATGACGGCGCCTGCATCCTGCGGGTGGACGACATCCAGCAGGCTGCGGCCGAGCATCACCGTCGCGGGCTCGGGTAGGACGCCACCCGCATCTTTCACCACACGGTCGATGACTCCGCCGGCCGTCATGGTCCCAGTGACCGGCGACGCCGCGCGCGGGTGTGCTTCGAGGAGCGCGGGCTCGGCCGGGTAGGGGTCCGGAAGGACACGAAGGACAGTCGCGACGGCCATCCGATCGGGTGCCCTCCCGTCACACGCATCCACCCGGACGTCGACCTCAACCACGTCGCCCGATCCGGTGGGCAGGAGGACGCGCTTGCTGTAACCGTCCAGGTAGCCGTCCGAGAGCATCTGCAACGACACACGTGACGCCTCCGAGTCCTCGGTGTACCCCGGTGCTGCGGTTCCCAGCGCTTGCTGGCGATCGACGCCAAGCAGCTCCGACATGGCGTCGCTGAGCTCGTGCGCGAGTCCACTGGGAAGCTCGAGCAGCAGCATGGGCAACGTCGCTGCGCGCACGTACGCGCGCAGGCGCTCCCTCGTCAGCTCCAGGACGGACGGCTCCGCACCGGCGTCTGATCGGGTGTTCGCCATGTACCACTCCGGCGAGTTGATGTCGATTGAGTCGTGCACGAAGAATCGTACACGATCAGATCGTGGATGTACCTTGAGCGGCATGGCAGCCTCCAAGCCCCCCGCCGCCCCTGATCTCGGCGACGACCCGCTGAAGCTCGACCGTCAGGTCTGCTTTGCGCTGGCTGTGGCGTCGCGGACCGTCATCAGCCTGTACCGACCTCTGCTGGAGCCGCTGGGTCTCACCCATCCGCAGTACCTCGTCATGCTGGCCCTGTGGGAGCGCAGCCCGCGGTCGGTCAAGGACATCACCGAAGCCATCCAGCTGGACTCGGCGACGCTGTCTCCGTTGTTGAAGCGACTTGAAGCGGCCGGCCTGGTGACCCGCACCCGGCGGGCGGCGGACGAGCGAGTGGTCGACCTTGAGCTCACCGCGAAGGGACGCGGTCTGCGGGAGCGGGCCTTGGCGGTCCCGTACGCCGTCGTGGCACAGCTCCGCATGGACGTGGACGACCTCATGGATCTGCACGCGCGGTTGACGGACCTCATCGCGGCGGCCCTCAGCGCGGTTCAGCGGGCGCAGATCGGCTAGCCAGAAGGGCGGGAATCCAGGAGGTTCTGCCTAGGCGTCCTCGCTGAGCCATCCCGCGAGTCCGCCGTCCGCCGTCCGCGGTAGTTTGGATCCCGGCTCCCGTGACCCAGCAGCCCCAGCCGACGGGAGGGGCCATGGGTTTTGGGACGGTCATCATGTCCCCCCGGGGGAAGGCCGGCCGTGGGCACGCCCGGCAAGCATCATGAGCGGACCCGTCGCCGCGGGCCACGTCGGGCCAGCCGGCACCGCCGACGCGGTCGTGCGGGACACGCTCCGCAGCTACGTACGACGCAGCTCGCTGCCGATCTTGCTGATGTCTTTGGGCGATGTGTCGACGGTGGAGGTCAGCGACCCGTTCACGACGTTCGTGGGAAGGGACCGGGAAGAGTGCCTGGCGACCTCGCCGCCTGACTTCACCCAAGAACCCCAAGCGTCTGCCAGTTCGCTGGGCCTCGTCCGATCAGGCGTCCTGGACGGCTACACCCGCCGGACCCGGTTGCGCCGGCCCGACGGGAAGGTGATCGAGCTCGATGTCCGCGTGAACGCGTGCACCGCCAAGCGGCCGCGGGAGCTCGCTGTCGTCACCGCAATGCCGCTGGACGTCGCGGCTGCGCGGGACGCGCTGGAATCGGCGTGGAACGTCGGGACTGTCGTCCTGGGGACCTTGACCGCTGACGGGGTGGTTGACCGGGTGGGCGCCGATGCCGCCGGCTTGCTGCCGATGTCGGCGCAGCAGATGGTCGGCCAGAGCCTGCTCATCGGCGTACACCCAGAGGATGCCGGCCTGGTCCTGCTGCTCGCGGCTCAGGCCTCGGGCAGGCAGGTGAGCCTCACCGGCCGGATCCGCATGAGAACCCGCGACCGCGGGTGGGCGCCCTTCCGACTCTCCTTGCAGCCGCTCACCGCGCCGGCGGCAGAGGCCGGTGGCTTCGCCTTCGCCCTGGCGCTGGCCCAGGGCGTGGGCGAGGCGCTCGACGGCAGCCATGACGTGGCGACCGGTGACGAGCCGGTGGGAGAGCTTGAGGCGATGTCGGCGATGAACGCGGCCAACATCGGTGCGGCAGGTGCCGCGGCCTGGCTGTCTCGGTCGAGCAACCTGCTGAGCGCCCCGGAGACCGCGACACTGACGCATCGAGAGATGGAGATCGTGGGGCGGCTGGCTACCGGGCAGCGCGTTCCGTTCCTCGCCCGAGAGCTGTTCCTCAGCGAGAGCACGGTTCGCAACCATCTCACCTCGGTCTTCCGCAAGTTCCGCGTCAGCTCACAGGGAGAGCTCATGGAGAAGCTGCGCCGGCTCTGACGGGCTTCACGCTTGGTCGTGGTCGAAGAGCAGTCGGGCGACTGTTCGAGCGTGCCACCGTCGACCGCTCGCTGTGCGATGACCGTCAAGGTTCAGGTGCGCTGCGATGGTGTGCAGGGAGGCGCCCTCGCGGCTGAGCTGCACGACTCGCGTGGCCATGTCCGGGTCAGTCGTCAGCTGAGCAGCCTTCTGCAAGGAACGGACCGCCCGCGTTGACGGGCAGGCGACCCAAGGGTTGGCCCGCAGCAGTTCCAGCGCCTCAACGGCGTCGACGCCAGGGCTCCACAGGAAGCCCTGCCCGAACTCGCACCCGAGGCTGCTCAGGGCCGCCGCCTGCTCGGCAGTCTCGACGCCCTCGGCGATGGATCGGACGCCGAGGCGGGTCGCAAGGTTGATGACGCTGGCGCAGATGGCCAGGTCGTCGGCGCTTCCCGGAAGCTCCCGGACGAACTCGCGGTCGATCTTGAGCTTGGTGAACGGAAGCTGGCGCAGCTGCAGCATGGAGGAGTAACCGGTCCCGAAGTCGTCGATGGAGACCTTCACCCCGATCTGGCAGAGCTCGCTCAGCACTTCGGCGGCCAGGCCGAGATCGGTGACGACGGTGGTCTCCGTCACTTCCAGCACCAGGCACGTCGGCGAGAGCCTGGCGCGGGTGAGCGCCTCGTTAACGTCGTCGACGAAGCCGGTGGACAGCAACCGGTCCGGTGACACGTTCACGGCGATGGTGAGGGTTCCGTCGCCGGTCTCTGTCATCCATCGGCGCGCATCCATGCAGGCCTTGCGCAGCACCCACCGGTCGATGGCGACGTGCAGGCCAAGGACCTCGGCAATGGGCAGGAACGCGTCCGGCGCGACCATGCCCAGCTGCGGGTGCGGCCAGCGGACGAGCGCCTCGAAGCCGCTGATGCGCCCCGTCGCCAGCTCCACGACCGGCTGGTAGTGGACGGTCAGCTGCTCACCCGCGATGGCGTCGGCGAGCTCCGCACCGAGGGGCCGACCGTCGAGCGAGCGGCCGAGCGCTTCGTCGTGGAAGGCGCTGCTCGCCCGTCCGCGCATCTTCGCGCGGGCCAGCGCGCCTTCCGCCGCTGAGACCAGAGCTTCTGCCCCGTAGAGGTTCCCCTGCGCGAGGCCGACGCAGGCGGACACTCGGACACTGCCATCGCCGAGCGGGACGCTGTCGTTGAGGACCAGCGCGATCTTCTCGGCAAACGCCTCGGCGTCACGCGCGTCCTCGAGGTCGCGCAGCAGGACGGCGAACTGATCCGGTCCGTACCGCCCGACTGTGTCGCCGGCTCCAGCGTGCGAGGTGAGCTGGCCCGCGACCCACAGCAGAACGATGTCGCCGCCTGCGTGACCGTACGCGTCGTTGATGGCGGAGAAGTGGTCGAGGTCGATGACGAGCAGGGCGCACCGCTGGCCGGTCGTGCCCTGGTGTTCCAACGCCTGCTCGAGCCGATCGATCGTGAGTGCCCGGTTCGGCAGCCCCGTCAGGCGGTCGTAGAGAACTGCTTGCCGGAGGTTCCGCTCGAGCTCCTGGTGGGCGGTGACATCGGTCAGGTTCAGGACGAGACCACCGACCGCTGGGTCCAGAAGCAGGTTCAGAGCGCGCTGCTCGACGCAGCGCCACTCACCGGCTGCGTTGAGCACGCGGAACTGCATCGTGACTTCCCGTCCCCCGTCCGCGACGAGGGCGAGCAAGGAGGTCGCTACGCGGTCCCTGTCCGCGCCGTGCACGAGGTCGAGCAGCGAGGTCCCCACCATGTCGCCGTTCTCGTGACCCAGCAGATTGGCGAGGGACGGGCTGGCGTACTGGGCGACGAGGTGAGTGTCGACGATGAGGGCGACATCGCTGGCGTTCTGCGACAGGGACTGCCATCGGGCCCGCTCGCGGTCTGCGAGCCGCTGTGCGGTGCGCAGCCCGGTGACGTCCTGAACGCAGACGGAGAGCTCGCGGACCTGTCCGTCCGGCCCGCGGATCGCGGCGATGGACACCAGAGCGTCGTGCGTCGTTCCGTCCTCGTGCATGATCTGGCGCTCGACGTCGACCACATCACGTTCCCCTCGGACCAGCGCGGCGAGCATTGCTGCGGCCGCCTCCCGACTGCCCTCCGGAACCCGCGCCAGGAGCAGGTCGCCGACGGCGTCCTCCATCTGCCGCCCCGAGAGCCGGAGCGCCGCGTCGTTGACGGCCGTGATGACCCCGTCGACGTCCACGATGGCTTGGCCAACACCGGACTGCTGGAACAGGTCGCGGAAGCGGCCATCGTCGGCCGCGGGTGCCGCCGAAGGCCTGGATGGCCGCCGCGAACGTCCTTGACCTGGACCCCGACCGGCGTCACTGCGGGGGTTGCGCTGCCTCATAGCTCTAGGGTCGGCGCGGCAAGGCAGAAGGTCAGTAGGCAGTTTCTCCTGACACTGGGGACATCCACCGTCTGCGCGCAGGCTGCGCGTCGCGATGCCGGGTGTGCTACAGCCTCAGCTCAAACGCTTGCTGCAGCCGGAGGTCAGGCCCCGAAGTAGAGAAACCCGTACGCCTCGTCGCGGAACGGGATCCCGGCCGCGGTCAGCGCCTCGTCCCAGTCCCCCGTGCACGACGGGTCGGCCCCCTCCATCCCGTGGTCTGCCGTGAGCAGGATGGTCGTCGCCGTCAGCAGCCCGCGGGACTCCAGCAGGTCCAGCCACACCCCGAGACGGAGGTCCGCATCGTGCAGGCCGGCCCGCGCGATGTCCGAGCCTGGCCCACCCGCGTGGTGCGCAGAGTCCGTCAGGGTCGTGTTCCACCACATCAGGGACGGGGGCTCGCCTTCCGTCCAGAGGTCCAAGGCCTGTACGAGACCGGCACCGTCGACCTGCGACCCCCACGCGTAGTCGGCGTTCGACAGGTACGTCTGGGTCGTGTGCGGGTCGGTCGTCGGGTCGGGCAGGGTCGCGAGCATCGCCGTCGCCCCGCCCCCTGATCGGATCACGTCGAAGGTGGAGTAGTCAGCTCCCACGTCGACGGGGTCGTTCACGCACGCCGTTCGCCCGGGCACCCGCTGGAAGACCGTCTCGACCCCAGGTCGGAGCCAGTCCATCGACCGGTGCCAGTTGGCGTTGGAGTTGGGGACGACCTGCTCCCCGAGCTCACGGTCGAAGTAGGCGTTGTTCACGATGCCGTGTCGGCCGGGTCCGACGCCGGTGAGGGCGCAGGTGTGGTTCACCAGGGTGACCGACGGGAACTCCGCGATCGCTCCGCCTCGAAGAGCGACTCCTCGGTCCAGCAGCCGAGCCACGTTGGGCAGCGCACCGCAGCCGGCGAGCGAGAGCAGGTCCGCGCACTGGGCGCCGTCCCAGAGCAGACCGACGACCGGCCCACCGGTGGCTTCCACGAGATCGATGGGGACGCCGTCCATGTCGGCGTACGTCCCGCCGGCGAGGAACGACAGGGTCGCTCCGACGTCGACGGTGCGCACGGCGAGATCGAGGGACCCGCGGGCGGTCACGCCGGCTCCCGACAGCAGCAGCGGCGCACGGGACTGGATCGCGTTGAGCGAGCCGTGCTCGCCGAGGTGACCACCGCGCTCGGGCCAGTGGTGCCTGCCGGTGTGCACCACAGCCAGGTCCGGAGCGCGCGCCTCGTCGAACAGCGAGTGCAGCCGGAGAGCCGCGTAGGGGTAGCCGGTGTCACTCATCGGGTCTTGGTCGGAGACGGGGTCGACACCGTCGAGGACGACAGTGGTCCCGTCACGACCCAGCTTGGAGTGGCCGGTGCTGTCGGCCACGTGCACGTGCTCGCCGTCCCGCCACGCGACGACGTCGACGATGTGGGCCAGGTCCTCGCTGAGGAGGACCTGCAGGGCGCGGTTGCGGACGTCCGCCTGGTCGCCGGCCGAGACGTACGGGGTGAAGTCGCGCGACGGCAGGGGCACGAGGTCCACCCTACGAACAGCACGACGCCCCGGCACCGAGGAGGGGCCGGGGCGTCGCTTCCAAGAGGGTCGTGCTGTCGGGTTGTCCCTAGCGGATCGCGAGACGAGCGAGGCGTACCTGGTGGTTCGCCTTCTCGGCCTTGCGCTGCCAGCGACGGACGGTGAGCAGGCGGCGGGCGCGGGTGTCGGCCTCCGCCTTGAGTTGTCGGTCGTGGACCAGAGCCTGTGCGGTCTGTTGAGCGAGTGCGGTGTACATGCGAAGTCTCCTGAAGAGATAGGTCACGAGTGAGGTGCGAGGAGCTGTCTGGCTCATGCCGCGACAGCGTCCTTGCGCGGGCGTCCACGAGGACGCTTGCGAGGAACGACGACACCGGAGAGGACGAGCTGTCCACCCCAGACGCCCCACGGCTCCCGGCGCTCCAGGGCGCCTGCGAGGCAGGCGGTACGGAGCGGGCAGGTGCTGCAGAGGGCCTTGGCGGCCTCGACGTCGGCCGGCGACTCCGCGAACCACAGGTCGGCGTCGACGCTGTGGCAGGGGAGCTCAGTGCCGGGGGCGACGAGCTTGCAGGCCTCTTCGAAGTCGGTCATGGCGAGCGGGTCAGTGGACGGGTAGTCGGATGCGGTGTGGTCGAGCGCGGTCAGTGTTGACACCGGATGTCACCTCCTCGTGACGGGTGGCTCCTAGGTGGGTCTCACCTGGCGGAGCCGGTCTTGCTGTGGTGCGGTTGCCGGCTGTGGCGCCGGGGGCGGTGGTGCTGGCGGTGGTGCTGCCGGGAATGCAAAAGGCCGCGGATCCCGTTGTCGGGTTCCGCGGCCTCGAGGCTGCTGCGCTGGCTGTTCAGCGCTTTCGCTCTCGAGGATGAGGAACCCGGGGGTCGTCGTGACGGACGGCGGCGAGGGTCATGCCCGTGGCGGCGAAGCCGGCGTAGGACAGACCACTCCCCTGCAGCGGCGAGATCGGCGCGATGCCGAACTGCTCACGCGTGCAGGCGGACGCACCCCAGATCGGGGCGGCCTTCGTCTTCAGGATCGTGTTGCTCATGGCGCGCCTCCTCTCGTGGGTGGTCAGCAGGGTGCTGACTGCGATGTGGCGAGGCTAGAGCGGCGTACAGGACGGGCGCAATCTATTTACGGGAAAGTTGCCGAACTTTTCCCGCCAACCGCTCGCGCGAGGCCCCCCGCGCCCGCTCAGGAGGCGGAGACGAGGGCCAGGACGTCGGTGCCGAACTTGTCGAGCTTCGCCTGCCCGATGCCCGGGATCCGGACGAGACCTGACACATCGGCTGGTTTCTGCTCCGCGATCGCGGCGAGGGTGGCGTCGGTGAACACGCAGTACGCCGGCTGACCCAGCTCACGGGCCCGGCCGGCGCGCCAGTCGCGCAGCGCCTCGAACAGCGCCTCGTCGCGGTCCGAGGGGCAGCTCGCGCAGCGGCCGAGCTTCTTGTCGACAGCCGCGTTGAGCACCGTGGAGCAGATCCGGCAGGTGACGGGGGCGCTCCCTCGCGAGGCCCTCGGCACCCGCGGGGCCGGGGCCTGGGAGACGACGCCACCCAGCAGCCCGTCGAGGAAGCGCGAGGGGCGGCGGCTCGCTCGGCCCCCGGGGGAGCGAGCCAGGGCCCACGTGAGGGACAGGTGCTCACGGGCCCGCGTGACGCCGACGTAGAGCAGCCGCCGCTCCTCCTCGACCTGCGCGGGCGTGTCCGCATGGACGAGCGGCAGCGTCCCGTCAACCAGCCCGACGAGGAACACCGCGTCCCACTCGAGGCCCTTGGCGGCGTGCAGCGAGGCGAGGGTGACGCCATCCACAGAGGGCGCGTGCTGAGCGGCCGCGCGCTCCTCGAGCTCGGCGACGAACTCCTGCAAGGACAGGGTCGCGTGGTCGAGCGACAGTCGGTGCAGAGCCGCCAGCGACTCCCACTTCTCGCGCACGGCCCCCGAGGATGACGGCGGCTCCGCCGTCCAGCCCGCGACCGCGAGCACCGACGCGACGGCATCCGGCAGCTCGGACGGCAGGTCGTCCACCGCCCGGGCCTGACCGCGCAGCAGCACGATCGCCTGACGCACCTCGGGCCGGTCGAAGAAGCGCTCACCACCGCGGATCACGTAGGGCACGTCGAGGTTCGACAGCGCGGCCTCGTAGGCGGCGGACTGCGCGTTGATCCGGTACAGGATGGCGATCTCCCCGGCCTTCACCTCGGACGTGACGAGGCGTTTGCACTGGGCGGCGACGAAGGCGGCTTCCGCCTGCTCGTCGGCGTGCTCGGAGAAGGCAGGGTCCGGACCGGGGGCTCGTTGCGCCCGCAGCTCCAGCTTGTCCGGCACGGCCCGCAGCACGCCGTTGGCCAGCTCGACCACCTGAGGCGTGGACCGGTAGTCCCGGACGAGCTTGACGACCGTCGCTGCCGGGAACCGCGTGCGGAAGCCGAGCAGGTGGGAGGGGGTGGCGCCGGTGAACGAGTAGATCGTCTGCTGCGCGTCGCCGACGACGCAGAGGTCGTCCCGGTCCCCGAGCCAGGCGTCGAGCAGCCGCTGCTGCAGCGGCGTGACGTCCTGGTACTCGTCGACGACGAACGAGCGGTAGCGCGACCGGAACTCCTGGGCGACGTCCGCGTGCTCCTCGAGGATGCCGGCGGTGTACATCAGCATGTCGTCGAAGTCCGCCACGCCCTGCGCGGTCTTGAGGTCGCGGTAGGCGGCGTAGACCGCCGCGACGTCAGCAGCAGCGAACGGAGGGGTGCGGCCCGTCGCCGCCGCGACGTAGGACTCCGGCGAGGTCAACGTGCACGACGCCCACTCGAGCTCGCTGAGCAGGTCCCGGATCTCGCTGGTCCCAGGTCGCAGCCGAGCGCGCGCCGCCGCGTTCGCGACCATCTGGAACTTGTTCGTGAGCAGCTGCGGCGGGGCGCCTCCGACCGCCTTGGGCCAGAAGTAGGCCAGCTGCTTCATCGCAGCGGCGTGGAAGGTCCTGGCCTGCACGCCGTCGGCGCCGAGCTGACGCAGCCGGGTGCGCATCTCGCCCGCAGCCCGCGCCGTGAAGGTCACGGCGAGCAGCGCGCCGGCCGGAACGGCTCCGGTCTGGACCGCATAGGCGGCTCGGTGGGTGATCGTCCGCGTCTTGCCCGTGCCCGCCCCAGCGAGGATGCAGACCGGCCCGCTGACCGCTGCGGCAGCCTCGCGCTGCTCGGGGTCGAGCGCGTCGAGGAGGGCTTCAGGGGTCACCCGACCATTCTCACAGAAGATCCCGACGGGAATCGTCAGCCGAACGGGCCTGTTGACGCAGGCGTACCCCTGACCCTGAGGAGCTCGGCGATGTCCGCTCAGATGACGATCTACAGCACCCCGTGGTGCGGCTACTGCCACCGGCTGATGAAGCAGCTGGACCGCGAGGGCGTCGCCTACGCCACGGTGGACATCGAGCAGGACCCCTCGGCCGCGGACTACGTGATGAGCGTGAACGGCGGCAACCAGACCGTCCCTACCGTCGTGTTCTCCGACGGCACCGCGCTGACCAACCCCAGCCTGGCCCAGGTCAAGGAGCGGCTGGCCTCCTAGGAGTTCCGGGGTTGCCGTGACAGAGAGCGACGCTGTGCGGGATGCTTCATCCTGCAGCCCCCCGACCCTGGAGAACCCCGTGCCCGTCGATCTCGACCATCCCGCGATCGATGCCGTGCTGGCTACGGCAGCCACCCTCCTGCACATGGAGGTGGTCTTCCTCGGCGGGCTCACGGACGAGACCTTCACGTTCGAGAAGGTGCACGCGAGCTCCGAGTGGCCGGGCCTCCAACCAGGTCTCTCTGCTCCCCGCACTGACAGCTTCTGCCACCGCCTGCTGGAGGGAGCGCCGTCCAGCACCGCGGACGCGGCGAACGACGCCGCCTACCAGGACGCCCCCGTTCGCACGCGCCTCGGCATCCAGTCCTACGTGGGCGTTCCGGTCCGTGACACCGACGGCGTGGTCGTCGCGACCCTCTGCGGCATCGACCGCAACAACGTCGTCGTCGACGAGAGCGCGGTGGAGGTGCTGCGCCAGCTGGCCGAGATCGTCTCCGCGCAGCTCGGACCGCTCGCGGCGGAGAAGGTCGTCATCCGCCGCAGCCCGCACGGTGGCTGGGAGGTCGGTGGTGAGGCCACCGAGGACCTCACCAGCGCCATGGTGCTCGCCGACCTGCTCGCCGCCGAGATCTCTCCGGCGGCCCGGCCGAGCAAGGTCGAGACACCGCTTGACGAGCTCTCCCAGCTGAAGCTGTCGGTGAAGCAGCTGGAGCACGCCCTGGCAGCCCGCGTCGTCGTCGAGCAGGCCATCGGGGTCCTCACCGAGCGTCAGGGCAGCTCCCCCCGGGACGCGTTCGAGCGGCTTCGCAAGGTCGCGCGCTCGCGCGGTCGCAAGGTCCACGACCTCGCCAAGGAGGTCGTGCAGTCCGCGACCGACCGCGCGGTCCCGCTGCCGCCCGAGCTGGCCGGACGTCGCTGACTCCTGCCAGTCCGGCCGCCCTCGCGACCGGGATCGCGGCGCTTGCCGACCTGCCAGGTGCTCCTCGGGTGCTGCTCGACGGCCTCGGTTCGCAGAGCCTCGCCGTCGACCTGGCGGAGGCGTTGCGCGGGTTGGGCCGCCAGCCGGTCGTCGTCCCTGCCGCCGGGTTCTGGCGGCCCGCTGGGGAGCGGTACCAGTACGGGCGTGAGGACTGGCAGGCCTTCCGCGACACGTGGCTCGACGCGGCCGCTCTTCGCAGAGAGGTGCTCGAGCCAGGCGACACCTACCTGCCTGCGCTGTGGGACGTGGAGCGCGACCGGTCGGCGCGGCAAGTCGCACTGCCCCTGCCCGAGCGCGCCGTGGTCGTCGTCCACGGGCTCTTCCTGCAGGGGATCGGGTTGCCCGCAGAGCTGACGGTGCACATCGCGCTCTCCTCGGCAGCGCTGCGCCGACGCGGTGTCCCGGAGTGGCAGCTCGAGGCGTTCAGCTCCTATGACGCCGAGGTCTCACCCGCTGACCTGGCCGACGTCCTCGTCCGCGCTGAGGACCCGGCGCGGCCTGCTGTCCGGTGGCCTCAGAGGTCGCGGTAGCGAGCCTCGAGGAACGACCAGATGGCAAAGCCGAGCATGCCGGCGGCCGTGAGGAAGAGCAGGACCGCCCCGTACGGCTGGCCGGCCAGCGTCTTCAAGGACTCATCCAGCCCCTTGGCCTTGGAGGGCTCGTACTTCAGCGCCGCCTCGACGAGGAAGCTCCCGACGAGGGCGTAGACGACGCCTCGGCCCGCCAGGCCGATCGTCCCGGCCCGCTTCACGACGGTGGACATGGTTCCGCCCGGCATGTTCAGCTTCTCGGTGAAGTCCCGCCGCAGCCCTCGTACGACCTGGGCAATGCCCCCGATCACGACTCCTGCGCCGATCAGACCCACGAGCCACCGGCCACCGGAGTGCGACATCACGTCCGCCGTCGGCTTCTTCGCGTTGTCCGAGGAACCGCCCCCAGAGACGAGGAACCGGATGACGCTCACCGCCAGCGCCCCGTAGACGACGGCTCGCACCAGTGACCACAGCCGCTTGAGGAGCCGCTTGCGGTCGTCGCGCTCCTCGCGTCGTCCGACAGTGCCCTCGAGGATGCGGAACACCGCGTGCGCGGCGAAGCCGAGAGCGAGCGCGACGAGCAGCGCCTTCCCGAGCGGCTGGTCGCGAATGGTGCTGAACGCACCTCTCTTGTCCGCCTTGCCCCCTTCGCCGAAGGAGAGCCGCACCGCGATGAAGCCGATGACGAGCCACAGCAGACCGCGGGCGGCGATGCCTGCGCGGGCGCCCCACTCGGCGGCGTCGCTGCTCTCGGCCTTGCGGGCGGTGCTCTTCGCGGTGGCGGTCATGGCGGGGCTGTACCCCCTCAGTCCTGGAGCCACTCCATGATCAGCTTGTAGGCGATGGACACGGGTGTCGGCAGCATGGCGGTGCCGTCGCGCAGCTCGTCCTTGGTGAACCACCGGGCATCCTCGAGCTCCCCGTCGGTCGCGACCGGGACGGCGTCCGAGGCGCAGGTAGCGCGGAAGCCCAGCATGAGGCTGGCAGGGAAGGGCCACGGCTGGGAGGCCTCGTAGGCGACGTTCGTGACCACGATGCCGGTCTCCTCCCAGACCTCCCGCACGACGGCCTGCTCCGCGCTCTCGCCGGGTTCGACGAAACCCGCCAGGGTCGAGTAACGACCCACCGGCCAGATGGCCTGCCGTCCCAGGACGCAGCGATCGGCGCCGTCCGTGACGAGCACGATCATCGCGGGGTCGGTGCGGGGGAAGTGCTCGCTCCCGTCCTCGGTGCAGAGCCGCACAGAGCCGCCGCGGATCGCGGTCGTCGGCGCGCCGCAGCGAGGGCAGCGCGGGTGCGTGGCGTGCCAGTTCGCAAGGCCGACTGCGTGCACCAGGAGACCGGCGTCGCGGTCCGACAGCAGCGCACCGACGTCACGCAGGCTGCGAGGCTGGGCCCCGAGCTTGCGAGGCAGAGCCGCCCGAACCGCGAAGTAGGGCTGACCGCTCTCCGCGCCCAGATAGAGACGGTCGCCCTCAGGGGCCGCATCAGCGCTGAGGAAGACTAGGTCGGTCCCGTCGAGCAGGGCCCGGGACTGGTCGTCGACGACGAGGACTCTGCTTGCCTGCCAGGCCTTCTCGAGGAGCTCGGGCGAGTCTCGGGTCGCCGCGTCACGGTCGACGGTCGCCCTCGACAGCGCCGGCAGGCTCACGCGGTCTCGACCTCGACCACTGACCTGATGCTGTCCGCGATGGCAGCGCTGTCACCCACGAAGACCGGCGTGAGCACCGACGGCGCGAGGTAGGCACGTGAGGCCGCGAGCACCTCCTCGACCGTGACCTTCTGCAGGGCGGCCGGGTAGTCGCGCAGCCACTCGACGCCGAGGCCCGACGCGGACAGCTGCGAGAGCAGCCCTGCGAGGCCACCCTGCGACGCCGTGCTCAGAGCCAACGTCCCGATGGCGTACCGACGGGCCTGGTCGAGCTCGGCCTGTGAGACGGGGACCGTGGCCATCCGCCCGAGCTCGTACAAGGTCTCGTTCAGCGCTGCGGCTGTCACGTCGGTCGCCACGTCGGCACCGGCGCTGAAGCGCGACCCCGCGGGTGGGTGGTCGATGCCGGAGCTGGGGCTGTAGGTGTAGCCCTTGTCCTCGCGGATGTTCGCGACCCAACGGCTGCTGAAGTAGCCCCCGAACACCAGGTTCGCGAGCACAGTCGCAGGGAAGTCCGGGTCCGTGCGGCGAGGTGCGGCTCCGCCGAAGCGCAGCGTCGTCTGGACCGCTCCCGGGCGGTCGAGCAGGAGCGCCGGACGACCCACCTGGGCCGGAGCGGGGGCCAGGTCCTTGCCCTTGGACTCGGCGGTCCAGCCGGAGAGCGCCTTGGCGACCAGCGCGGTGGCTCGGGCCGGGCTGATGTCCCCGACGAGGGTGAGGATGCTGCCCAAGGGGGCGACCCGCGAGGTGTGCAGGGCGCGCAGGTGCTTGGGCTTCACAGCCTGCACCGCTTCAGCCGTGGGTAGGTCGAGCGCGTACGGATGCCCGTCGTACATCCTCGCGAGCAGCGCCTCGCGGGCGACGACTCCCGCCGAGCTGCGGTGGATGGCGAGCTCCTGCACGAGGCGGTCGCGCTCGCCCTCCACCTCGTTCGACGGGAACCTCGCGCTGGTCAGGATCTCCGCGAGCAGCTCCAGCAGGCCACCGAGGCCGGAGGCCAGGACGGAACCCCCGAACCCGAGCCGGTCGGCGTCGGTGCTGGCGTTGAGCTGTCCACCGAGGCTCTGGAGGTCGACGGCGATCTGGTTCGCGTCGCGTCGATCCGTACCGGCGAGCAGGGTGTCGGACAGCAGCGTCGCCCGCGCGACGTGGTCCATGCCGCTCTTGCCACTGGGCGCCGCGAACGGGATGCGCAGCCGAAGCTCGACGAGGGGCACACCCGGGCGCCGGACGGCGAGGACCCGGAGACCGTTGGGCAGCGTGGTGTCCGAGACGGTGGGCAGCTTGGCGGGACGCAGCTTCGCCAGCGGGGGGACGGCGGTCATCGCATGCCTCCTGCGGGGCGCAGCTCGAGCACCGCGCGGTTGTCGGCACGCAGGGTCTTCGCAGCCTCGACCACCTGCTCAGCCGTGACCGCGGCAAGGAGCTCGGGCAGCTCGTTGATCAGCTCAGCCCGGCCGCGTTGCTGCTCGAACACGGCCGCGTGCGTCGCTCGCCCGAGCACCGGGTCGAGGTCTCGGAAGTACCGAGCGACCATGCGGGACACGGTCCGCTGGACCTCCTCGTCGTCGAGGCCGTCCCGCACGAGGCGCGCGAGCTCGTCGTCGACCCCGGCGATGACCGTCTCCGCAGGGACCTCTGGGGCGTGGTGCAGCTCGAGGAGGAACGGCGTGGGCTCCCTGGCGTCCAGCGGATCCCCCATGATGCCGAGATAGCCGCCGATGCTCGTCGCCGTGCGGTCCTTGAGCAGCAGCCGCTCCTGCAGCCGAGAGCTGTCTCCGTCGGTCAGCACCTCGGCGAGCACCACGTAGGGCAGGAAGCCCGTGAGCTCCTTGGGGTCGGGAGTCCGCCAGGCGAGGGCGACCGCCGGTGCTGGGGCGAGATGGTCCTCGACGACCGTCCTGCGCTCCTGCGTGAGAGCTGGCTCGTGGAATGACGGCGCCTTCTTCACCGGTCGCTTCGGGATGCTCCCGAAGTGCACCTCGACCCAGCCCTTCACCTGGTCCACGTCGATGTCCCCAGCGATCGCGAGGACTGCATTGCCTGGTGCGTAGTAGCTCTTGAAGAACGACGTGGCGTCCGCGATCGTCGCCGCCTCGAGATCGACGAACGAGCCGTAGCCGTCGTGGGTGTTGGCGAACGAGTCGAACAGGATCGGCGGGATCTGCAGCCACGGGAAGCCCCCGTAGGGCCGGTTCTGCACGTTGACCCGGATCTCGTTCTGCACGACCGCGACCTGGTTGTCGAGGTTCTCCTGCGTCAGGGCGACGCTGCGCATCCGGTCAGCCTCGAGGAACAGCGCGAGCTCGGTCGCATTGCTCGG
>JAODNB010000416.1 GCA_025464795.1 Frankiales bacterium | reverse complement strand
TCGCGTCGCTCCTCGAGCCGGGACCGGCGGCCCTCGAGGATCCGCACGCGGACCTCGGGGTCGGTCTGGCCGAAGAAGGCGAAGTGCACGCCGAACGTCTCGTCCTCCCAGGAGGAAGGACCCGCCTCAGCGAGGAGCTCGGTGAAGCGCTCCTTGCCGTCAGCGGTGAGCTTGTAGACGACCTTGCCGCGCCGGCCGGTCAGCGCGGGAGCGCCGGCCACGACCTCGGCGTCGCCCTCGTCCTCGGCGATCCAGCCGGACTCCTTCATCCGGCGGAGCGTCGGGTAGAGCGACCCGTAGGAGAAGGCCCGGAACGAGCCGAGCGTTGCCTTGAGGCGCTGGCGGAGCTCGTAGCCGTGGAGAGGCGACTCGTGCAGCAGGCCGAGGACGGCGAGCTCGAGCATGGGCCGTACCTCCGCCGCGATAGATGAGATCGATAGGTGCGGGCGATGTATCGGTGCGATACATCGCGTCGTCAGGAGAAACGTACGTCACGAACCGCGAAGTCGCAACAGCGGGTGAACAGGGCATGAGGAGGAGGTGCCGCCCCGCTTAGGCTTGTTGTGTGCGCAAGCGGGACGTCGTCGACCACGCCCTCGAGCGGCGCGCCGTCCTCGCGGGCCTCTACGCCGGCCGGACGAGCGCCTACGACGTCTGCGACGCCTCTCCGTACCTGCAGTCGGCCGCGAAGCGGCTCGGCACGATGACCACGCGCACCTGCCCGGTGTGCCGCAAGCTGCCCCTGGCTGAGGTGCACTGGGTGTACGGCGCGGCGATCGGTGACGCGGACGGCACGGCGCGGACCCTGAGCGGGGTGACCCGGATGGCCGCAGAGCGACCCGACTTCGCCGTGTACCAGGTCGAGGTCTGCCTCGGGTGCGGCTGGAACCACCTGGTCAGCACCTGGCGGGCAGGCACCCCCGGGACCGAACCGGCACGCCGGACACGCCGCCGCGAGGCGTGAAGATCGTTCCGTGGGGCAGCATGGAGCGGTGACCTGGCTGCGCTCGTTGTCCTGGAAGAAGCGGATCGGCCTGGGGGCCGCCGCGCTGCTCGCGTTCTTCGTCGTGTTCCTCGTGCTCGGGTTCGCCCTGACGTCGGTCCCGGCGCCGAACAAGATCGCCACCGCTCAGGCGACGCGACTGCTGTACGCGGACGGCAAGACCGAGATCGGCCGGATCGGCAAGAACCGCACGATCGTGCCGATCTCGAGGATCTCCAAGGACGCTCAGCATGCCGTGCTGGCCGCTGAGGACCGCGACTTCTACAGCGAGGCAGGGATCAGTCCCAAGGGGATCGCACGGGCGCTGTTCACCAACGTCAAGGGCGGCGGGGTCAGCCAGGGCGGCTCGACGATCACGCAGCAGTACGCCAAGAACGCCTTCCTCACCCAGCAGCGGACCTTCACGCGCAAGATCAAAGAGGTCTTCATCGCGATGAAGATGAGCCAGACCGTGAGCAAGGACACGATCCTGGCGGACTACCTCAACACGATCTACTTCGGCCGGGGGGCCTACGGCATCCAGGCCGCGTCCCAGGCCTACTTCCACGTGAACGCCGCTGATCTGAAGCCTTCGCAGGCGGCCGTGCTCGCGAGCAGCATCCGCAGCCCCGCCGGGTACGACCCGACGAAGCACCCGGACAAGGCCAAGTCCCGCTGGAGCTACGTGCTCGACGGCATGGTCACCAAGGGCTGGCTCGCCAAGGACGTCCGCGACTCCCTGAAGTACCCGTCCGTCTACCCGATCAAGGCGAACAGCTTCAACGGCCCGCTCGACGGCGTCCGCGCCCAGGTGATCGACGAGCTCCAACGGCACGGCTTTCCCGAGGACCGCATCACGGCCGGTGGGCTGACGGTCGTCACCACCATCAGCAAGCCTGCCGAGGACGCGGCGATCGCGTCAGTCGAAGCCGTCATCCCCGACCCCACGGGAGCCCACCCGCCCGTCGGGGCCCTGGTGTCGGTGCAACCGGGATCCGGCAAGGTCGTCGCCTACTACGGCACGCGGCGACCCGGAGACTTCGACTACGCCAACGGTGGGGCGGGCGTGCAGCCGGGCTCCTCGATGAAGCCCTATGTGCTCGCCGCTGCGCTGGCGTCGGGCAAGAGCCTCGACACGCAGTACGACGGGTCGTCGCCGCAGACCGTCTGCGGCCAGCTGGTCCACAACGACAGCGGTGACCCCGCCTTCGGCCAGATCGACCTGTCCACCGCGCTCGAGTACTCCGTCAACACCGTGTACCTGCACCTCGCCTGCGACGTCGGCCCGCAGAAGGTCGCGGACATCGCCCACGCTGCGGGGATCCCCCAGGGGCTGCTCGGCCGCCAGGGCGGCTTGAGCGCCCAGATCGCACTCGGCTCAGGCGGGTACGAGGTCCACCCGCTCGACCAAGCCGCCGGCTACGCGACCTTCGCCGCTCGAGGCAAGGCGGCCAAGCCCTACTTCGTGCAGAAGGTGATGGACGGAGGCGACTCGGTCTACAACGCGAAGACGTCCACCAGCGAGGCCTTCTCGCCGGACGTCGCTGCTGACGCCACCTCCGCGATGGAGAAGGTCGTCGCGGGTGGCACCGGCACCCGCGCGCAGCTGAACGGGCGCCCGACCGCTGGCAAGACGGGCACGACGGGAAACAACGCGAACGCCTGGTTCATCGGCTTCACGCCGCAGCTGGCCACCGCGGTGTGGATCGGCCGTGACGGGGGTGGCCCCCTCAAGGGCGTGACCTTCAAGACGGGCGCCGTCAGCGGTGGCGTCTACGGAGGCACCCTGCCCGCGGGCATCTTCAAGTCATTCATGGACAAAGCCCTTGAGGGCAAGCCGGTCGAGCAGTTCCCGCCCCGGGCTGGGATCGGCGCTGTCTCCACCCCCACGGTGACGTCCAGTCCTTTGCCGACGGCGACCGTGACAGCCACTCCCACGCAGACCCCGTCGCAGCAGCCGACTCAGGTGCCCACCGCGGTGCCGACGACCTTGCCGCCGGTGGTGCAGACGACCCCGCCACCGACCGCACCTCCCTCCGACTCGCCCTCCCCGACCGCGAGTCCGTAAGGCCCTAAGACGGGCTCGCCCGTCGACCCGCTCGCTGCGCTCGCTCTTGCTTGCTGCTCGCTAGGCTCGGCCCGTGACGTCCACCACGGTCCTGCCGTCCACCGACGACCCCGTCGTCGCGGCGGCAGTCGAGGCCATCGGTGGGCGCCCCGGCAGGCACGCCCGGATCGGTGAGCGCCGCCTGGCCAGCCCCACTGCGTTCCTCATCCTGCTGACCCTGCTCACCAGCCTGCTGGGCTTCCTGCAGAAGGCCCCCTGCCGCGACGGCAGCACCTGGGTGCACGAGCACCAGTACACCCGTGCCTGCTACACCGACGTGGTGGCGCTCTACTCCGCCGAGGGACTGTCGAACGGCGAGGCGCCGTACTACGACCACCCGGTCGAGTACCCCGTCGTCATCGGTGGGGTGATGCAGCTTTCAGCTGTGCTGGCCAGGGGCCTCGACACCGTCGCGCCGGACGCCGCCGAGAGCCGGGCCGTCGACGCGGTGCGCAAGGCGCAGGTCGCGGCAGCCGCCTCCACCGACGACAAGGCGGCGACCGCCCGGCTGACCGCCGCCATCGGGGCGCGCGACTACAAGCGGGCGGTAGCCCGCGGTCGGCACTTCTACGACGTGACCTGGCTGCTCGTCACGATCTGCGCGCTGATCGTGACGGTGACCACGTGCCGGCTCGCCGGTCGACGGCCCTGGGACGCGGCGCTGTTCGCGCTGTCGCCGGCACTGCTCGTCCATGCCACGACCAACTGGGACCTCGTCGCCGTCGCCCTCGCCGGGCTCGCGATGCTCGCGTGGGCCCGTCGGAACCCCGCCCTCGCCGGCGTCCTGCTCGGCCTCGCCACGGCGACGAAGCTCTACCCCGTCCTGTTCCTGATTCCCCTGCTGCTGCTGTGCTTCCGGGCCCGGCAGGTGCGGGCCTGGGCCCTCACCGCGCTGCTCACCGTCCTCGTGGCCGTCGGGGTGACGGCGCCCGTCTACCTGACCGCCCCCTCGTACGCCGAGGTGAGCGGCACCCAGGTGAAGGTCCTGAGCTCGCCGTGGTCGAACCTCGGCAAGGACGGGATCTCGGCTCTCGCGCCGCACCACACGGTCAACGGCGTGAAGGCGACGAACGCGACCTACCGCTTCATCGACCTCAACAAGGAGCGTGGGGCGGACTGGGACTCGCTCTACCTTCAGGTGCAGCACCTGCACACGGACAAGGGGGCGCTGAAGGGGGCGCGCAACGGCCTGGCGGACCTCGTGACGGACGCCGGTGTCCCGCCCACGAAGCTGAACCGCGGGGTCGCGATCCTCGAGGTCCTGGGCATGCTGCTGCTGTCCGGCCTCGTGCTGCTCGCGCCGCGGCGGCCGCGGCTGCCGCAGGTGCTGTTCCTCACGACCGTGGTGTTCCTGCTGCTGAACAAGGTCGACAGCCCCCAGTACGTGCTGTGGCTCGTGCCGCTCGCGGCCCTGTCACACCCCCGATGGCGCCCGTTCCTGGCGTGGCAGGCTGCGGAGATCGCGGTGCTGGCCTCCCGCTTCTACTTCTTCGTCGGCAACGACAAGCCCGGCCAGGGCATCGCGATCGGGTGGTTCTTCGCGATGGTGCTGCTCCGGGACCTGCTGCTGCTCGTGTTCGCGGGTCACGTGGTGCGCGACATCGTGCGTCCGGATCGCGACGTCGTTCGACGCGACGGGGTGGACGACCCGGCAGGCGGCGTGCTCGACGGCGCCCCCGACCGCA
>JAODNB010000406.1 GCA_025464795.1 Frankiales bacterium | reverse complement strand
ACGCCGAGTCTGATGGGGCCGTCGACACCTACGTCCACTACCTGCGCCGCAAGCTCGGGCGCGGCGTCATCGGCACCGTCCGTGGCGTGGGCTACCGGCTCGGTGCGCTGTGAGGTCGCGCCGGCCGCCACTAGGTGACGAGGTGCTGGTGCGGCAGACCTCACGCCAGCTCGCTGTCCGAGCATCGGCTCTGGTGGCCGTGGCGATGCTGCTGCTCGTCGTGCTCGTGACGGTCATCGTGGTACGAGGACAGACGGCATCGGCCAACGCACTGCTGCGGACCACCGCAGCCACCGCAGACGACGTCGGCGACCCGCCAGCGGGAACCTGGCTCGCCCTCACGGGAAGCAACGGCACGACGGCGAGTCCCGGCCTGCCGAACGACCTGAACGGGTCACTCGCACGGCTGCGCCGCACCGCGGTCAGCCATGTCATCCTCACCGAGGTCCGCACCGCCGATGGTGACGAGTTCCGCGTCGCGACGCTGCGCCGCACCAGGGGCACGGTGCAGGTGGTGCAGGACCTTGCCGCCGAGCACGCGGAGCGGAACCGCCTCCTCAAGGCCATGGCCGTCGCGAGCGCGCTTGCCTTGACCTTCGCGCTGCTGCTCGGGCTGCTCCTGGCTCGCCGTGCCGTACGCCCGTTCGCGCGAGCTCTCGCACTGCAACGAGCCTTCGTGGCCGACGCGAGCCACGAGCTGCGCACCCCGCTGACCCTGTTGAGCACGCGAGCGCAGCTGCTCGACGCCGCCGTGCAGAGCAGCTCGCTGCCGGACCAGGTCCGCGCCGACTCGACGGCGGTGGTGAGCGATGTGCACCTGCTCGGGGAGGTGCTGGAGGACCTGCTCGTCGCTGCCGACCCCCGGCCGGAGCCGGCGCTCACACCCGTCGGGTTGGACACTGTGGCGCGTGACGGCGTCGCGAGTGCCCTCGCGCACGCGCAGACGGCCGGCGTGGAGCTTCGCTTCGCCGACGCGGCGCGCTCCGAAGCCGGCGAGCTCCACGTCCGGGCTGCCGCTGCTGCGCTGCGTCGTGCGATCCTGGCGCTGATCGACAACGCGATCGACCACACGCCACCCGGCGGGCAGGTGATCGTGAGCTGCCGCCGCACTCGCCAGACCGTTGTGCTCGCGGTCAGTGACACCGGCCCGGGTGTCGACCCTGCCAAGGCCCCTGACCTGTTCCGACGCTTCCACTCCGGAGGCCAGCGCGCCGGTCGCGCGCACTACGGCCTTGGGCTGGCTCTCACGCACGACGTGGCAAACCGCCTCGGCGGTCAGCTCCGACTGGCCGAGAGCCGGGTCGGCGCAACGTTCGAGCTGGTGCTGCCTGCAGCGGACAGCAGACTCACAGGCAGCTGACAGGTAGAGCAACGGATTTCCAAGAACCCTCCAAGAAGAGATGGGCATGGTGGGGATCGACCCTCTCCCCTGACCTCCAGGAGTCTGCTGATGTCCACCGCCTCGCTCACCCGCCGACCCTCGACCTCCCCTGCGAAGGGCCCGGAGCACCACCTGGTGTCCCGCGTCCTCGGAGCGGGCCTGGCGCTCGGGGTCGCCTACATCCACGTGAAGGACCAGGGCGGCTTCCCCGGTGACAAGACACCGACGTACGTGGGAATCGGCTACTACGCCCTCGAGATAGCCGGGCTGCTGGCTGCGGTGCTCCTTCTCGTCGGTGCGGGCCGCCACACCGCCAAGGCGTGGCTGCTCGCCGTCGGCGTCGCGGTGGCGCCGATCGTCGGCTTCGTGCTCTCGCGTGGCCCCGGCCTGCCCGACTACACCGACGACAAGGGCAACTGGACCGAGACTCTCGGCGTCGTGAGCCTCGTCGTCGAAGGTGCGCTGCTGCTGCTGGCCGTCGCCCTCGTCGCCCGCTCCCGCCGCCGGACTGCCTGAGGCGTGATGGTCAGCGCGGTTCGCCCCCGAAGGCCAACGCCTGCGCGGGTCCGGGTGCGCCCGGTCCCGCGTTGGTGGCGTGACGCCGTCGGGGTCGCGGCCTGGGCCAGCGCCCTGGTCGTGCTCGCGCTGTGGGTGTCCGGCCGTGGCGCACAGCTGCTGACCGCCAGGCCGACCGACCAGCTCACCTCCCTGGGCCGGCTCTCGGGACTGGTCGCGGCGGACCTGCTGCTGCTGCAGGTGCTGCTCATGGCCCGGGTCCCGCTCATCGAGCGCAGCTTCGGCCAGGACGAGCTGGCCCGCCGACACCGGCTCGTCGGCTTCTGGTCCTTCAACCTCCTGCTCCTGCACGTCGTGCTCATCACGGTCGGGTACGCACTGGGTGACCACACCGATGTCTTCCATGAGGCCTGGACCCTGACGACGTCGTACGCGGGGATGCTCCTCGCTGTTGCGGGCACCGTCGCGCTCACGGTGGTGACCGTCTCCTCGATCCGCGTTGCCCGTCGCAAGCTCCGCTACGAGTCCTGGCACCTGCTGCACCTGTACGCCTATCTCGGCGTCGGGTTGAGCGTGCCGCACGAGATCTGGACGGGCGCCGACTTCAGTGCCAGTCCGCTTGCGCGGGTCTACTGGTGGACGACCTACGCCGTGGCGGCTGGAGCGGTCCTGCTGTTCCGGGTGGGCCTCCCGTTGTGGCGGACCCTGCGGCACGGCATCGAGGTCACCTCCGTGGTGCGCGAGAGCGCCGATGTCATCACCGTCCACATGGGCGGCAGGGGCCTGCACCGACTGCCCGTGCAGGCCGGCCAGTTCTTCGTCTTCCGCTTCCTCGACGGACCCGGCTGGTCGCGAGGCAACCCGTACTCGCTGTCAGCTGCGCCGCGACACGACCGGCTGCAGATCACCGCGAAGGACCTCGGCGATGGGAGCGGTCGGCTCGCCGGGCTGCAGTCGGGCACCCGGGTCCTCATCGAGGGCCCGTACGGGCGCCTGACCGGCGGTGAGCGCACTCAGGAACGCGTCGCCATGCTGGCGTGCGGCATCGGCATCACGCCGATGCGCGCGCTGCTCGAAGACCTCGAGTACGCGCCTGGCGAAGCCGTGCTCGTCTACCGTGCGCGCAGCGAGCCCGACCTGGTGTTCCGCGCCGATCTCGAAGAGCTCGCGGCGAAGCGCGGCATAGCCGTCCACTACCTCCTCGGACCGCGGGCGACGTTGCGCACCTCATGGCTGCCGCAGCACGCGACCCACCTCAGCGACGTCCAGGCACTACGGAGCCTGCTTCCCGATCTCCAGGCGTACGACGTCTTCGTCTGCGGTCCGGACCCGTGGATGGACGCCGTCTGCGCAGCAGCACTCGCTGCGGGGCTGCCCTCCTCTCAGTTGCACCAGGAGCGGTTCACATGGTGATCCCGCAGTGAGACGGACCGTCGTCGCTGCCATGTCAGGCATCAGCGTCGCCGTCCTGGGCTTGGCAGTGCACGCGAGCCAACGGAATGCGCCCCACGCCGCTGCCGTGGCACCCGCCGGACTGGTCCAGACCCCCTCAGTGGTCGCGACGACGCCCTCGGCCCCGTCGGCCCCAGCGACCACGCGCCCCCGCGCGTCCTCTCGGGCCACGACACCTAGAGCCACCGCGACCAGCGCCAAGCGTCCACCGGCCGCAGCAACCGCACCCGCCAGGAGGCCGCCGCAGCTGCCACACCCCACGGCTACGACCAAGGCGACTCCGAAGCCGACCGCCTCGACCGTCACGGTCACCGTCAACGGCAGTCCTGCAGACACCCGGTACGGCCCCGTACAGGTCCAGATCAGCGTGCGCGCCGGCCACATCATCCGGGCTGACGCGATCGCCTACCCCCAGGGTGGGGGGCGGGACCAAGAGATCAACAGCCAGGCAGTACCCCAGCTGGACCAGGAGACCGTGCAGGCCGACAGCGCGAACATCGACACCGTCTC